>NZ_JAKRNA010000060.1:0-1279 GCF_022347435.1 Corynebacterium sp. ACRPE
GAGCCGTCGAAGGTGGGATCGGCGATTGGGACGAAGTCGTAACAAGGTACCCGTACCGGAAGGTGCGGGTGGATCACCTCCTTTCTAAGGAGCTTTTATTATTCGGGTGCAGTTGCACCCTTGGTTGGTTGAGTATGCGAGTGTCATGCTGCCAACTTTTATTGTTGAAAAATTGTCCGGGTGAAACACACACCTGATGAGGCAAGCCGAGTGTTTGAATGGCGCTTTGTGACACACTGTTGTCCATGCACAGTGAAAAGTATGTTGTTTGTATGTTGGTGCATTGTTGGGTGTCTGGGGCATTATCCCCCTTTTTTTGTGCCTGACCATGAGTCTTGCTGACACTGTGTGTGTTGGCAAGGTGTGGTTGGGGTGTTGTGTGAGAACTGTATAGTGGACGCGAGCATTAAACACAGATGAATAGGCCGTGTGGTTTGTTTGTGTGTGTTTGTGTGATTTCTTTTTCTTTAATCAATTTTTTGTCAAGTTCACTTGTGTGGCCATCTGCGCTTTTTGGTGTGGGTGGTTTGTGTGTTCGTTATTAAGGGCGCATGGTGGATGCCTTGGCATGCTGAGCCGATGAAGGACGTGAAAGGCTGCGTTAAGCCTCGGGGAGTTGTCAATTAAGCGTTGATCCGAGGATGTCCGAATGGGGAAACCTGGCCCTGGTTATGTGGGGTTACCCTTCAGTGAATTCATAGCTGTTGTGGGGGTTTACGCGGGGAAGTGAAACATCTCAGTACCCGTAGGAGGAGAAAATAATAATGATTCTGCTAGTAGTGGCGAACGAACGTGGATGAGGCTAAACCGTGTGCATGTGATACCTGGTAGGGGTTGTGTGTGCGGTGTTGTGGGCCCCAATGGGCGGTGACTACCATCATCGTGCTCGTGTGTTGTTGTTAGGTGAAGTGGTTTGGAATTACCTGCCGGAGAAGGTGAGAGTCCTGTAGTTGAAGACAATGGCATGTGGGTTGTTGGGTTGCCCGAGTAGCAGCGGGCTCGTGGAATCTGCTGTGAATCTGCCGGGACCACCCGGTAAGCCTAAATACTCAGTGTGACCGATAGTGTATGAGTACCGTGAGGGAATGGTGAAAAGTACCCCGGGAGGGGAGTGAAATAGTTCCTGAAACCATGTGCTTACAATCCGTCAGAGCACTTTTTGTGTGTGATGGCGTGCCTTTTGAAGAATGAGCCTGCGAGTCAGCGGCATGTCGCGAGGTTAACCCGTGTGGGGTAGCCGTAGGGAAACCGAATCCTAATGGGGTGTAAAGTGGCATGT
>NZ_JAKRNA010000061.1:0-1095 GCF_022347435.1 Corynebacterium sp. ACRPE
TTGCGGCTTCACGCCGGTACTCCGGCGTGTACTTCTTGCGCTGTTGATTCACAATGAACATCCTCTCCTACGGACACAAGATCCGTACAAATAGGGTGTCCACTACTTGAGGGTAACCTCAGGGTGTCTTCGAGAATGAGGTCGATGAGTCCTTGTGCGGCAGTGGTTGCGGTCTGGTTGGTGTAGGCGTCGATGTGGCGGGCGATGATGGTGGCGGTGGCGCTATCGCAGGTAAGCGTTAGTGTGGTGGTGTTATCCGGGTTGTAGTTGATGCGCAGTCGTGGTTCGGGTTGTTGTTCTTTGTCTTCGGGGCGCAGGTGGGTGTCGATGAAGGTGCGGATAAACCGGCGCAGATCCGCATCGGTGGGGACTGTTTCGTTGGGTGTGGTGGGGGTGAGGAAGTCTGCGAGTGCGGCGTCGATGGCTTCGAGGTGGTCTGGATTGTTGTCTAGGCGGTTGAGTTCGCGGTCGATGATGCGCAGTTTAGTCAGGTCGAGTATCCAGTGCTGGCCTTGGACTTCGGTAACGAGGGGTAGTTGCCGCATGCGGAAGTGGGCGCGCAGGAAGCCTAGGAGTTTGTGGTAGGAGATGCCGAGGTCTTTGGCGAGGCTGGTGAGGCTGAGGTCAACATCCTCGTCTAGTTGGGGGAGGATGGCGCGGTAGAGGAACCAGGAGGTTTTGCGTGTGTAGGTGCCGGCTTTGCCGATGTGGTTTCCGGGTGCGTTGGTGGTGTAGAACGCTTCAGGAACGTCTTGGTCGGCATCTGTGTCGTGTGCGTTTGCGGGGTGGTCACCTATGAGGAGGGTGTCTGGATAGTCGAGGCTGGTAACTGGTTCGGGTTGGGTGAGTGTGGCAGTCATGGACGGGGCACTCCAGAAGAGAAGAACAGTATTCGTATGTGATTTCTAACGAGTGCCTTCATAGTATCCTGCGTGGTGGACATGTGCCTTGGGTGGGGGTGTTTATGTTCGAATAGAGAGTGTCTGATGGTTTGTGTGTGGGAACCGATCCCGCATAAGGAGATAAGCCAGAATGACTACTGTGACAAGACGAGATCCGGCCGATAAGGCCAAGATTGATGCGATTGAAAAGAAG
>NZ_JAKRNA010000062.1:0-1053 GCF_022347435.1 Corynebacterium sp. ACRPE
CCTTTGGCCTGCAGGTAAAAGGCGTCATAAATCGTTTCGTGACTAATGCGCATGTCCTTATCAGTGGGGTAGTCGATGGGCAGGCGATTAGAAATCTCCTCAGGTGACCATTGTGCCCGCAATTGTGCGCATACATAGTCCCATAGTCTTTTGTTGGCTAGTAGTTTCGGTATTTTCGGCCGCAATCTCCGCGCACAGGCCTTTAACTGGGCTGTTTCCGCACGATACGGGCCTTCAGCACTGTGGTTTCTGCGTACTTCACGCTGAATTGACGATGCGCTACGCCCTAAACGGCGCCCAATCTCACGCAGTGGCACATCTTCGCGGAGAAGATCGGCGATAATGACGCGTTCTTCGAAGCAAATGTAGCGATTGCTGATGCGTTTATACGGATCTACCCCGCTAGGTAAGGCGGGAGGGGCAAGCCTTCCGGATTCGATGACATCATGGCGTTGGCGCAGCGCTTTCATAAGTCTGTTATACGTGCTGGCGTCTTCGCCGACGGGTATGAACTCTTCTCGTCGACCCTGGGATTTGGTGAGTCCTTTTTCGAAATCTAAACGCAGTCGACGATCAATTCCTACTGCCGCGCCAGCATCACCACCAGGCAGGCTCGCCAGCCGAAGGCGCAGATATTCCACTCTTAACTGCGTCTGGCGGACTTTCCGAGCATACTGACTCAACCGGATATGGCACCCAGCTTCCGTAGCTACGGCATAAGCCGCAGAAAGATGCATCCCACATCTTTTAGCAGCTTGGCGTACCGACAGTCCGCTTCGGACTAGCTCTACAAGCTGGAAAGCCTGGCTACCGCGGCGATCAACTCGTTTGGCTTTAAACACGACTGGCAATCCAAAGGCATGACAAAAATTCAAAGCATGCCCGTAATGACAACCAAGCTCACCAGCCGCCGAACGGACACTACGCCCACTGCCAACCAAGGCAACTAAGCCACGACGATCCGATTCAGACAACGAATGAAACGGGCCAATAATCTCAGACACAACAACACCCTCCTAAGGGAAAGTGTTGCAACGACCCTCTGAACTCAAG
>NZ_JAKRNA010000063.1:0-1005 GCF_022347435.1 Corynebacterium sp. ACRPE
GGGTTAAGGGTCAAAAAGTGTGTCCGGAATCGCGGATTTTCACGGATTGACCTGTAGGTTTCCGGAAAGTATATGCTCCGGAAGCATATATCTAGCCCCCGACGGGAAATCCTCGGTGTGGCAGCCGTGATGTGCTATGCGCGGCGTGGTGTGGTGTCGCAATGTCGAAGAACCAACCACGCTGCCACTGCGGCGGTGAAATGAAACGCAACGGCACCACCAGCAAAGGCACCACCAGATGGCGCTGCAAACAATGCGGCGCCTCCAGCGTCAAACGTCGAAACGACATCACCAACGCGGCAGTGTTCACCCAGTTCATCGAGCATTGCACCACCGCAATATCACTCGACGACCTAGCCAAACGAAACGGTGTTAGCCGCGCCACCATGAAGCGGCGCTTCAAGTGGTGCTGGCTCGTTGATGTGCCTGACCCCACCGCCGGCCACCACAAGCGGATCTACGACCAGGTATTTCTCGATGGCACCTACACCGCCGGTGGCTGCCTGATCGTCGCGGCGACCATCGACCACGTGATCGCCTGGCACTGGTGCAAACACGAAACCACCCGCGACTACCAACTGCTGCTTGAACGCATCGAAGCCCCACTCATCGCCGTCATCGACGGCGGCCAAGGCGCATACAGCGCAATCAAAAAGTGCTGGCCGACTACGAAAATTCAACGCTGCCTCGTCCACGCCCAACGCGTGGTCCGCCGCTACACCACCACCAACCCACGCACCGATGCCGGGCGCACCATCTACCGACTTGCGCTGAAACTGACCCGGATCACCACACTGGATGAAGCCGCCGCGTGGGGTGTGCAACTGCACGAGTTTTCAACGATCTACCGGGAATGGATGAACGAGAAAACCATGATCAAAGACCCCAAAACAGGTGCATGGACCCGCGTGTGGACCCACCACAACGTGCGCAAGGCCTACAACAGCCTCAACCATCTTTGGCGGTCCGAGATGCTGTTTGTCTACCTCAACCCGCCAGCAGGAG
>NZ_JAKRNA010000064.1:0-983 GCF_022347435.1 Corynebacterium sp. ACRPE
GTGTATGTCAAGCCCAGGTAAGGTTCTTCGCGTTGCATCGAATTAATCCACATGCTCCGCCGCTTGTGCGGGCCCCCGTCAATTCCTTTGAGTTTTAGCCTTGCGGCCGTACTCCCCAGGCGGGGCGCTTAATGCGTTAGCTACGGCACGAAAGTCGTGAAAAGACCCTCACACCTAGCGCCCACCGTTTACGGCATGGACTACCAGGGTATCTAATCCTGTTCGCTACCCATGCTTTCGCTCCTCAGCGTCAGTAACTGCCCAGTAACCTGCCTTCGCCATCGGTGTTCCTCCTGATATCTGCGCATTTCACCGCTACACCAGGAATTCCAGTTACCCCTACAGTACTCAAGTTATGCCCGTATCGCCTGCACGCCCGGAGTTAAGCCCCGGAATTTCACAGACGACGCGACAAACCACCTACGAGCCCTTTACGCCCAGTAATTCCGGACAACGCTCGCACCCTACGTATTACCGCGGCTGCTGGCACGTAGTTAGCCGGTGCTTCTTATCTAGGTACCGTCACAAAAAGCTTCGTCCCTAGCGAAAGGAGTTTACAACCCGAAGGCCGTCATCCCCCACGCGGCGTCGCTGCATCAGGCTTGCGCCCATTGTGCAATATTCCCCACTGCTGCCTCCCGTAGGAGTCTGGGCCGTATCTCAGTCCCAATGTGGCCGTCCACCCTCTCAGGCCGGCTACCCGTCGCCGCCTTGGTAGGCCATTACCCCACCAACAAGCTGATAGGCCGCGAGCTCATCCTACACCGAAAAAACTTTCCAACCATCACACTAAAAATGGCTCCTATCCGGTATTAGACCCAGTTTCCCAGGCTTATCCCGAAGTGCAGGGCAGATCACCCACGTGTTACTCACCCGTTCGCCACTCGAGTACCCTGCAAGCAGGGCCTTTCCGTTCGACTTGCATGTGTTAAGCACGCCGCCAGCGTTCGTCCTGAGCCAGGATCAAACTCTCCACAAAAAAA
>NZ_JAKRNA010000065.1:0-952 GCF_022347435.1 Corynebacterium sp. ACRPE
GTACTTCCTTTCGAGGATAGGTAAGAGTTGATTCGAAAGGTACCCGCGATGGTCGCCTTCATGCACACCGGCACAAGACTTACCGCGGGCTACAGATACACCACGTTAGGGGACGCAACCGACTCGCCGAAGCAGGGTGAGCTACAGAGATAGGTAGTTCGACTATAGCTTTATGGGACAACTTTGTGTCGTTTACACCAAGTCAGGTCCGTGCGAATAATTCGCTGGCGGAGTCGTTTAATGCCACGCTCAAACGGGAAGTGATGCAAAATACCAAAACGTTTGCCAATTAGCTTGTGCGCCGTCGGGAGGTATTTCGATGGTGCACCAGGTACAACACAAAACCTAGGCATTCCTGATGTGGCTATCTCGCGCCTGCGGGATTTGAAACTCAAGGTCCTGCTATCCTAAAACGTGCTTCCTGATGAAACCCCTGTTTCTACTTTCCAGGGGTCGGGCCCCTTTCTATACGCACCACTAAATCGATCACCCCTAGCCGTCATATTGCGTTGACCGTAGAACTGTCACGTCGGGAAACGTAGGACCATAGCGGGCGCATTCTAGGAGTGGATAAAGAAAAGTCACCGAGCCATTCCCTGTCCCGTAAATCCCTGACAATAAGCACAGCTGGGTGCGGGGACGCAGCAAGTTGCGAGTCCTGAAGTGTTCACCTAGGGCGCCTGATGGCTAAAAACTTTAACGCCGACGAAAGGCGGCGGCGTGCAGCTCGCCACGAGTACTGTTGCATGACGCCTGCGTCCGTAAAACGTGAAAGAAGGGAAGAGGACGGTGGTGTTCCGTTCTCTTCCCTTTCTTGGGTTATTGAGTTGTTTTTGTTGTTTGGTGTCGGCGGTGACTTACTCTCCCACAACCTCCCGGTTGCAGTACCATCAGCGTGTGCAGGCTTAGCTTCCGGGTTCGGAATGGGACCGGGCGTTTCCCTGCAGCTATT
>NZ_JAKRNA010000066.1:0-917 GCF_022347435.1 Corynebacterium sp. ACRPE
TGGATAACGAGTTTTTGTCAAAAGCGACAGCCTTCTTCGCCGCCAAGCAACGCGAACAGAAAAGTTCGAATTAATGCAGCGAGAGAAGGCGAACTACAGCATCAAACGTATGGCACGGCTATTAAAAGTGTCTCGGTCTGGATACTACAAATGGTCTCATACGCAGCAGAAGCGGCTATCCGGCGAAGATAATCGTGCAGCTTTTTACGATGACGTTGACCGTAAGATTCATCAGATTTGGTCGGACTCCGACGAGGTTTATGGTGCTCCGCGGATCACCGCAGAACTTATCGAGCGGTACCACATTTCGCTTAATCGTAAGACTGTGGCTAAACGGATGCGCATGATGGGCATTGAAGGGATTTCCCCGCGGGCCTTTGTCCCAGTGACAACGATTCAAGCCAAGCGTAAGTCCACGCTTCCTGACTTGGTCAAGCGCATGTTTGATACTGGTGAGCTCAACCGAGTATGGATGTCGGATATTACCTACCTGCGCACCGGTGAAGGCTGGTTGTACTTGTGCGCAGTCCGCGATGGTCATTCCCGCAGGGTACTGGGCTGGGCTATGGATAGCGTTCAAGATACATACCTGGTCGAACGGGCCCTGCGGATGGCGCATACACTACGCGGTGACGTGCCTGACGGGCTAGTGTTTCACGCTGACCGCGGAACCCAATTTACCAGCGAGAAGCTTTGGGAAGTTTGCCGCAACCTGGGCATTGCTCAGTCCGTAGGGCGTACCGGCGTGTGCTTCGATAACGCGATGGCCGAGTCATTCTGGTCGACGCTTAAAACCGAATTCTACGACCGTAAGCGCTGGGCGACCCGTGATGCTGCACGCAAGGCCGTTGCCTACTGGATTGAAGTCGTCTACAACCGCCGACGTCGGCACTCCGCACTCGGGATGATAAGCCCCG
>NZ_JAKRNA010000067.1:0-699 GCF_022347435.1 Corynebacterium sp. ACRPE
AGGAGGTTGGCTTAGAAGCAGCCATCCTTGAAAGAGTGCGTAATAGCTCACTGGTCGAGTGGTTCTGCGCCGACAATTCAGTGGGGCTCAAGTACACCGCCGAAGCCGCGGCAAACATTTTTTGTTTGGGTAGGGGAGCGTCGTGCATGGGTTGAAGCGTTACCGTAAGGAGGCGTGGACTGTGTGCGAGTGAGAATGCAGGCATGAGTAACGAATTGATAGGTGAGAATCCTATCCGCCGGATGACTAAGGGTTCCTGGGTCAAGTTCGTCTTCCCAGGGTGAGTCGGGACCTAAGGCGAGGCCGACAGGCGTAGTCGATGGATAACCAGTTGATATTCTGGTACCCGTACATGCGCGCCCATGATAAAGCACTGATACTAACCACCGCGGATGCACTGCTGACACTCTTTGAGTGTTGGTGGTGTTGATGTCGTGGGGCCTGATGTGTGGTTCAAGTGATGGGGTGACGCAGTGAGGTAGCCACGCCACTTATTGGATTGGTGGTGTAAGCGTGCAGATCGTGTGGTAGGCAAATCCGCCACACATTTGGTTGAGACGTGATGCGTAGACCCACAAGGGTTGATGGTGGTGATCCTGTACTGTCGAGAAAAGCCTCTAGCGATGTGTGTGTATGGCCCGTACCCTAAACCGACACAGGTAGTCAGGTTGAAAATACTAAGGCGTTCGGGTGAACTGT
>NZ_JAKRNA010000068.1:0-633 GCF_022347435.1 Corynebacterium sp. ACRPE
TTTGTGTGTGATGGCGTGCCTTTTGAAGAATGAGCCTGCGAGTCAGCGGCATGTCGCGAGGTTAACCCGTGTGGGGTAGCCGTAGGGAAACCGAATCCTAATGGGGTGTAAAGTGGCATGTCCTGGACCCGAAGCGGGGTGATCTACCCATGGCCAGTGTGAAGCAGCTGTAAGAGGTTGTGGAGGCGCGAACCCACGTAGGTTGAAAACTGCGGGGATGAGCTGTGGGTAGGGGTGAAAGGCCAATCAAACTCCGTGATAGCTGGTTCTCCCCGAAATGCATTTAGGTGCAGCGTCGTATTATAGCTTGGTGGAGGTAGAGCGACTGGTTGGTTGAGCGGGACTACAATCTTAGCAATGTCAGCCAAACTCCGAATGCCGCTAATTGTGTTGTACGGCAGTGAGACTGTGGGGGATAAGCTTCATAGTCGAGAGGGAAACAGCCCAGATCGCCGGTTAAGGCCCCTAAGGGTGTACTAAGTGGAAAAGGATGTGGGATCGCGAAGACAGCCAGGAGGTTGGCTTAGAAGCAGCCATCCTTGAAAGAGTGCGTAATAGCTCACTGGTCGAGTGGTTCTGCGCCGACAATTCAGTGGGGCTCAAGTACACCGCCGAAGCCGCGGCAAACATTTT
>NZ_JAKRNA010000069.1:0-630 GCF_022347435.1 Corynebacterium sp. ACRPE
TCTGCCAAGATGCGATCTTCCACGAGACGGACCACACGGTCCTTTGCATCCTGGTCAAATTTTCTTGGCATATTCCAGATTTTCCCATCTACTTAAACGGAACAAAACCTGGGGCACTTCATGGTGGAGCCAGGCGATGGTTCCGGTGATGGGGTCGAGGATGTAGTGGATTCTGCGGTCGGTTTTGATGTTGTGGTGGTGTTGGCAGAGGTTTACTAAATTATCTGGGCTGGTAGGCCCGCCAAGGTGGTATTCGATGCGGTGGTCGAGTTGGCACCTAGTGGCGGGGACGGTACAGCCGGGCCAGCGACAGGTGGCGTCTCTGCCTTGGGTGTAGGCGCGGATGTCGGTGGTAGGGGTATAAGAGTCTGTCTCGTCGGCGTTAAGCCGGCGGATGAAGGTGTTATCTGTAGGGGCGTGGTTGAGGTTTATCCATCCGGGACCGGGGTGAAAGACCAGGTTGGTATCGGGGTTGGTGGTAAACGTGTTGATGGCAACACTGGTGTGGGTTGGGGTTGCCCGCAAATTGTGGACACGTAGTGGAGCTACCTAGTGGTTAGGCGGCTATTTCTTTTCTGCTGGTGGTTAGACCGATGCGGTTCTCGAAGTCGGCGGGGCTTATCATCCCGA
>NZ_JAKRNA010000006.1:0-116854 GCF_022347435.1 Corynebacterium sp. ACRPE
GAAAAGCTCCACTAACTGCTCACGCTGAACTTCACTCAGCGAACTACGTGCTCTCAAAGAAAATGCTCCCCACTAGTTGTTGGCAACTGATTTCTCAGTCCAACTAATGGGGAGCAGTTCAAACTCTGGAGCGGCTTTATGCGTTTTAGAAGAGTTCTCGGGTAGCAATCTCCGCACCCTCGACCAAGGACTGCAGCTTCGCCCAAGCAATCTGGGGGTGCAGGCGGCCGCCCAAGCCGCAGTCGGTCGACGCGATGACGTTTTCTGGGCCGGCTACCTCTGCAAACTGGATGATGCGATCGGCCACGAGGCGCGGATGCTCTACCGCGTTGGTGGAGTGAGAGACCACGCCCGGGTAAATCACGGTGCCTTCCGGCAGCGCATGGTCCTGCCACACGCGCCACTCATGCGCGTGGCGCGGCGAAGCGGCCTCGAAGGAGAATCCACCGACCTCGGCGCGCAGGATTTCCTCGACGATATCCGCAAAGGGCACGTCGGTAACGTGCGGTCCGTGCCAGGAACCCCAGCAGATATGCAGGCGCGTTTGTTCCTTGGGCAGGCCGGCGATGGAATCATTGAGGACGTCAATGCGCTCGCGAATGAAACCGCGGAAGTCCTCCACGGACGGCTCCGGGTTGATTTGGTCCCAAGCCTCGGCCAGGTCGGGCGCGTCGAATTGCACAGTAAGCCCAGCATCGGTGATGGCCTGATATTCGGTGCGCATAGCGCGGCCGACGTCGGCAAGCAGGCGCACATCGGCGGCGACCTCGTCCTGGCCGATGTAGGTCACAGGGCCGGTGAACTCTGGATTCGCCACCTTGGCGCGGCCGGTGAAGATGCCAGAATCCGGGTCATTATAGGCCTCCGAGAACAGCGCGCGGTCGCGGCGATCAATAAACGACGTCAGCCGCGGCTCACCCGGCTTGGAGCGCACCACCTCGGCCGATTCCCAGCGGTCGGTATCCGTCATCGTCAGCCCGCCCAGGCGGCTAAACGAATAATTCCACCACGCGCCATAATCCACCGCGCCAGAGGTGATATGGCCGTACTCACCCTCGTTAATGATATCGAGGCCGAGATCGAGCTGCCGCTTGACGACGTCCGCTACCGCAGCCTCCAAAATCCCCTGAAACTCCGCGGCCGGCAGCTCCGCGCGCTGCAGGTTGGCTTCCAGCAGCTCCGGGGTGCGCGGCAGCGAGCCGACATGGGTGGTGCGAATCTTGTTTACCATCAGGTTTCCTCCATCGATATAGACTGTGCTGTCTAGATTAGTGGAGGGTACCTGCCGCCGCCGAGTTTAAATTCAGCCTAATATGCCCGCACCCATAGTGGCCTTAAGGTCGCCCATGAGGTTGCCGGATCGCTCCACGCGCAGGTGGTCGCCGAGGATCATGGTGGTGGACTCGGAGCCGTCGACAAGCTCGAGGTAGACATCCGACTCGCCCTGGTTTTTGAGCAGGACCTGCTTGAGGCGGGCAATATTTTCCATGGTGCACTGGTCCGTGCGCATGGTCAGGCGCAGCGGCAGGCCCGCGCCACCGCCCGGGCCGAGGTCTGGGACGCGGATATCGGAGCAGAATAGCGAGCGGCGCTCATCGCGAACCTTGACGTTCACGCGCGCGAGGATGATATTGTCCTCCACAATCTGCGGGGCGACGAGCGAGTACACCTTGTTGAATACCAGGATTTCCACCTGCGCGCCGTTGTGGTCTTCCACCGTGACAATGGCCCACGGCGAGCCATCACGCTTAGAGAAGCGACGGTCCACGCCCGAAATGATGCCGCCGATGATGAGCTCTTGGCCGTTATGGACCTCGTCGTTGAGAATCTTGGTCAGCGGGGTGTCAGTCTGCGCGGCCAGCGCCTCCTCGAAGCCATCGAGAGGGTGGCCGGAAACATATAGACCCAGCATTTCGCGCTCGAGGGCGAGCTCGTGTTTGCGATCCCAGTTGTCTTCTGGAATGTCCAAGGCAAAGGCGTTGGAGGCCGCGTCGTCTTCTCCCCCGCCGATTCCAGCGAAGAGATCGAACTGTCCCTTATCCGCGGCCTTCTTGGTGGTTTGCACCGCATCCACCGCGTCCTCGTGGATGAGCATGAGGCCCTTGCGCGGGTGGTTCAAGTCATCGAAGGCGCCGGCCTTAATCAGCGCTTCTGTCACGCGTTTGGTGCAGGCGGCGAGCTCGATCTTGTCCAGGTAATCGCTAAAGGAGGTAAACGCGCCCTTGTCGTGGCGGGATTTGATGATGGATTCCACCACTTCCGAGCCGACGTTGCGGATAGCGCCCATGCCGAAGCGGATATCCTCTCCCACCGCCTGGAAGTCCTCTTCGGACTCGTTGACGGACGGCGGCAGTACCTTGATGCCCAGGTGGCGGCAATCCGACAGGTAGATGGCGGACTTATCCTTCTTATCACCCACCGAGGTCAGCAGCGCGGCCATGTATTCCGGCGCGTAGTAAGCCTTGAGGTAGGCCGTCCAGAAGGACACCAGGCCGTAGCCTGCGGCGTGAGACTTGTTAAACGCGTAGGATGCGAAGGGCTCGATGGTGCCCCAGAGCGCGTCCATGGCGGACTTGGAGTAGCCGTTTTCTTGCATGCCGCCCCAGAACTTGTCGTACTGCTGGGCCAGCACTTCGGGCTTCTTCTTACCCATTGCTTTACGGAAGCCATCTGCCTCGCCGGCCGTGTAGTTGGCGACCTTCTGCGAGATACGCATGATCTGCTCCTGGTAGACGATGAGGCCGTAGGTCTCATCCAGGATTTCCTTGAGCGGCTCTTCCAGCTCCGGGTGAATTGGGGTGATTTCCTTGCGGCCGTTCTTGCGGTCCGCGTAGTCCCAGTGGGCGTTCACACCCATCGGGCCTGGGCGGTAGAGCGCAAGGGAGGCCACAATATCCTTAAATCCGGTCGGCTTCATGCGCTTAAGCAGCTCCTGCATGCCGCCGGAGTCGAGCTGGAAGACGCCCAGCGTATCGCCGCGCGAGAGCAGGTCATAGACCTTGGAAACCTTGGGGTCGTCGGCATGCAGCTGCTCCAAGTGGATTTCTTCGCCGCGGTTGCGCTTGATGTTTTCGATCGCATCGCCGATAACGGTGAGGTTGCGCAGGCCCAAAAAGTCCATCTTCAGCAGGCCGATGGCCTCGCACGCCGGGTAATCCCAGCCGGTGATATAAGCGCCGTCGGCCGGGCGCTTCCACATAGGAATGTGGTCCATGAGCCGGACCGAAGCCATAATCACCGCACAGGCGTGCACGCCCGCCTGCCTGACGACGCCCTCCAAGCCCCGCGCCGTGTCATAAATCTTCTTCACGTCTGGGTCGGATTCCACCATCTGGCGGACCTCTGCGGCCTCGGAGTAGCGCTCGTGGTCCGGGTCCGTGATGCCCTTAAGCGGAATGTCCTTGGCCATGATCGCCGGCGGCAGCGCGCCGTTGATGCGGTCGGCCATCTGGAAGCCAGGCTGGCCAAAGTGCACCTTGGCCGAGTCCTTAATGGCCTGCTTGGTCTTCACCGTGCCGAAGGTAATCACCTGCGCTACCTTGTCTTCACCCCAGCGCCCGGCCGCATAGGTGATCATTTCGCCGCGACGGCGGTCGTCGAAGTCGATATCGATATCGGGGGCGGACGGGCGTTCTGGGTTCAAGAATCGCTCGAAGAGGAGATCGTGCTCCAGCGGATCGATATTGGTAATGGTCAGCGCGTAGGCGACCAGCGCACCGGCCGCCGAGCCACGGCCCGGCCCCACACGAATGCCCACGGAGCGCGCGTGCTTAATGAGCTCGGCCACGATGAGGAAGTAGGACGGGTAGCCCTTCATCTCAATAACGGAGATCTCATACTTGGCGCGCTCGATATACTCTTCCGGAACGTCCTGGCCGGGGAAGCGCTCCTGCAGGCCCTCCATCACCTCGTGGGTGAGCCAGGAGGTTGGGGTGTGGCCCTCAGGGACGTCGGCAATAGGCATGCGATCGTGGGTGTGTTCTTCCCAGATCTCGCCGTAGTCTTGCACGCGCTCGGCAATCCACAGGGTGTTATCGCAGCCGTCTGGAATCATATCGTCCCAGGTCTCGCGCATCTGCGCGGCCGACTTAATGTAGTAGCCGGTGCCGCCGAACTTGAAGCGGTCCGGGTCCATGAACGTCTTGCCGGTCTGCACGCACAGCATCGCCTCGTGCGCCGGCGCCTGGGACTCCAACACGTAGTGGCAGTCATTGGTCACCAGAGGCGGCAAGTCCAGCTTGCGGCCGATCTCTAGTAGGCCATCGCGCGTGCGCTTTTCGATGTCCAGTCCATGGTCCATCAACTCCAAAAAGAAGTTGTCCTTGCCGTAGATGTCCTGCCACATGGCCGCGGCCTCCAGCGCCTCGTTGAACTGGCCGAGGCGCAGGCGGGTCTGGACGTCGCCAGAGGGGCAACCGGTGGTGGCGATGATGCCGTCGGCATGCTCGGCGATGAGCTCGGCGTCCATGCGCGGCCATTTGCCCAACTGGCCTTCATAGGAAGCCAGCGAGGACAAGGTAAAGAGGTTGCGCAGGCCGGTGGCATTCTCCGCGATCATCGTTTGGTGGAGGTAGGCACCGGACGCGGAGACGTCGTCGCGCTTTTGATCCGGCGTGCCCCACAGCACGCGCTTTTTATTGAAGCGGGATTCGGGCGCCATATACGCCTCGATGCCGATGATGGGCTTGACGCCGGCGCCGGTCATGCGGCGGTAGAAGGCATCAGAGCCATACATATTGCCGTGGTCGGTCATGCCGACGGCCGGCATTTCTTGGCGGACCACCTCGTCTGCCAGCATATCGACCTTGGCCATGCCGTCCAGCATGGAAAACTCGGTGTGGTTGTGCAGGTGGACGAAGGAGGAGTTTTTGGCCATGCGGCTCATCATAGCGGGGCGGTCAAAATGGGCTATTATTTTGTGATGCTCTACACGCTCGCCGCCTACATCATGTGGGGATTTTTCCCCGCGTTCTTTCCCCTGTTGCTGCCGGCATCGCCGCTGGAAATCTTGGCTCACCGCGTGTTGTGGACCGCGGTGCTGGTCACGGGATTTTTGCTCCTCAGCGGCCGGTGGCGCGAAATGGCGCGCATGGACAAGCGCACGTGGGGTTGGCTTGCGGCCGCGGGTGTATTCATCACGGTCAATTGGGGCACCTACGTGGTGGCGATTAATAGCAACCACGTGGCCGATGCGGCGCTGGGGTATTTCATCAATCCCCTAGTGTCGGTCGCCCTCGGCATGGTGTTTTTGAAAGAGCGGCTCCGCCCGTGGCAGGCCGGAGCGGTGGGCGTTGCGGCCATCGCGGTGCTGTACTTGACGTTCTTTACCGGCCAAGCGCCGTACATTTCGCTGTTGTTAGCCTTCAGCTTCGGCTTTTATGGGCTGCTCAAAAAGCAGGTCCGGGTGTCCTCGGCCGTCTCGGTCGCGGCGGAGGCGCTCGTGATGTCACCGCTGGCGGTGGGCTACATCCTATGGCTAGAAACAAGCGGCCAGGGCACCTTCGCCAGCGAGGGCGTCGGCCACGCGCTGCTGTTGGTCAGCGCCGGCTTGATTACCGCGCTGCCGCTTCTCTGCTTTGCGGAGGGCGCACGGACGCTGCGCTTATCGACGATCGGCATGCTCCAATACCTCACCCCCATCATGCAGATGCTGTGGGCGCTCTTTGTCACCCACGAGCACTTCTCGACGCACCGCTGGATCGGCTTCGGCATCATCGGCGTGGCGGTGGCTATCTACGTCGCCGACTTAGTGCGCATGGCTAGGAGCGCCTAAGTTCCTCGCGGGCGGCGCGGGCGCGGCGACGCGCCGCCTGTTCTTCTTCTGCGCGCAGCGCCCAGCGCGGCATCACCACGACGAGAAAGATGCCATAGGCACATACGATCCCGGAAAACACCAGCGTCATCGGGGTGCCGCCGGTGACAAGGCCGATTAAAAGCGCGATGCCGGAAACCACCACCGCGACCCACGCGGCGATATAGGCAAACTTGTAGTTGGGCATCCACTGCGAAAAGGGCTGATGTGAGGACATAGGTCTAGCCTACGCGGTGGTTGTATTCGCAGGCCCGGTATCGACGAGGTCCGGTGGGGGCGGATCCCAGGGGTTGACCCAGCGCACGCCGCGGGCCGTGCGCTCGAAGCGGCCATTGCGCGGCGGGCCGGTGCGATGGTCATCATTGCGGCCGTTGTGATAGGCACAGGCGGTGGTGAGGTTCTTCGCATTGGTCCACCCGCCCCCGGCCCAACTGAAGATGTGGTGAACCTGGCACTCATCGGCAGGCTTATTGCATCCCTTGACCGGGCAGGTGGGATTTTCCGCCGCGGACATCATGAACTGTTTCCAGGTGGCCCCGCGGCGCATGCGATACAGGTTCACTGGGCCCTCTACGGGGTGGAGCAGGGTGACAAACCCCTCCTCGGCAAGCGCACGCTGGGCCAATTCAGCACCCGTAATCTGCGCGCCATTGGTCATGGTCAACACCACATCGTCGCTGCCATGGGCCACGCCAACCAACTTATCCAGTGGCACCACAACGTTGGTGCGCACGGTTGCGGCGGCGCCAGTACCGGTGCGGAAGAGGGAGGCGACGTCGGCAAGCGAACCGGCATGCTGGTGCAACTCGGCGATGAGTGCGGACGGCCCAGTGATGGACAGCGTCCAGGGTTTGCCGGCGGCGCGGCGCCGCAACCGCACCCCCGGCTTGGGTTCGCGCGGAGCGCGCATCTCACGCAGCTTCTTGCGGGCACGCCTTTCCATCTCCCGCGTATCGCACGCGATATGGGTGAGCTCGGCGCGCAGGGCCCAGGCGCGGGCTTGGGTGGGCGCGCGCCGCGCATGCTTTTCGATGACCTCCAGCGTCGGCAGCGAATGCCGGTTGCGGCGGGCCCCGTCCACCGCGCGGCGTTGGCGGCGGCGAAAGCTGGTGGTCCCGAAGTAGACCTGCGCGAGCTGCGCAACGGATTCTGCTTCCGCATCGGGCATGCCAGCGGCGGTAAGGTCCGCGGCGGAGGCATCGGCGGCCTCGGCGAGGATGTCCATCGCCGAGTTGAGCGCCGCGATATAAGCCCGAATGTGTTCCATGCCCTAGATGCTAAAAGCACTGGGCGGCCACCGCGCGCCACAGGGGCCAGGAGGGCGATATTAGCTGGGAGGGCGGATGGCGAAGCTGCCCCAGGCGGCGTCCGCAGGTGCGGGTTCGACGGCGGCGACGGAGGGGGTGGAGGCGACGTCGGCAAGCTGGGCGCCCGACCCCCACACCACGGCGGCGCTCACCGCGGTGGGGCGCTGCCCATAGGAGGCATCGATGCGGTCGAAGGCGCGTTGGATGACCGCGGCCCGGTCCTCGCCGGCGGTGGGTTCGGGGACGTCAATGGGGGCGGTGGAGCCGATCAGGATGGCATCCATGCGCGGGGCCGCGGCGACGGCGGCCGCAGCGGCTACGGGTGGCAAATCCTCGTCGAAGGTGACAAGGGCGTAGGCAGGCGCGTCCGGAATGTCGCTACCGGACACGCGCGCAATATACTCCGCGCGCGTCTCGCCATCTGGGCCGAGCTGGTCTCCTTGCACCTGCGAAGAAGCCTGGGGCCCTAAGGTGCCAAAAAGCGCGAGCGCGGCCAGGAAAAGCACCGCAAGCACCGCTAGGGCCGCTAGCCGACGCCGCCGGTAGACCTTCCTCATCCCCGCAGAACCTCCAAAGCGTGCTCGAGATCGGCCGGGTACGGCGCTTCAATCTCGAACCACTTGCCGGTGCCGGGGTGGGTAAAGCCGAGCTTTACCGCGTGCAGCCATTGACGCTGAAGCCCAAGGCGCTTAGCCAAGTTGGGATCCGAGCCGTACATTGGGTCGCCCACGCACGGGTGGCCGGTGGCGGACATATGCACGCGGATCTGGTGAGTGCGGCCGGTCTCTAGGTGCACCTCGATGAGGCTGGCCTCGCGGAAGGCCTCGATGAGGCTGTAGTGGGTGACGGCCGCTTTGCCGTCGTCAAGCACGGCGAATTTCCAGCCCGACTTGGGGTGGCGGCCGATAGGCGCATCGACGGTGCCCTCGATGGGATCCGGCAGGCCCTGCACCACGGCGTGGTAGGTCTTTTTCACGCTGCGGTACTTAAAGGCATGCTTAAGCGCGGAATAGGCGCGCTCCGAAGAGGCCACGACCATCACGCCAGACGTGCCCACATCGAGGCGGTGCACGATACCCTGGCGCTCGGTCGGCCCGGACGAAGCCACGGTATAACCGGCCGCGCGCAGCCCACCAATCACCGTCGGCCCGTCCCAACCCACGCTGGGGTGTGCGGCCACGCCCACCGGCTTATGCACGCAGATGATATCGGCATCGCTGTAGAGCACGTCCATGCCCTCGACCAGCTCTTCGCGCGGCAGCAACGGCTTTTCTGGCTCCGGCAAAAGCACGGAGACCACGTTGCCGGAGGTCAACCGCTCGGACTTGCCCAGCTCTTGGGAATCGATGGTCACGCTGCCTTCGGCGCACAGCTGCGCGGTGGCGCTGCGGGACAGGCCAAGGAGCTTGGCCAGGGCGGCGTCGGCACGCATGCCTTCTAGGCCTTCAGGAATGGGGAAGCTGCGCATCTGCCTATTCATGCTCGGCCTTCCTTTCCTCCAGCACCATGGCGATGATGAACAGCACCACGCCGCAGGTAATGGCCGCGTCCGCAATATTGAACACGGCGAAAGAGCCGACCGAAATATAGTCCACCACGTGCCCGAACCAGAAGCCGGGGGCGCGGAAGATGCGGTCGGCGAAATTACCCAGCGCGCCTCCGGCGATAAGCGCTAGGCCCACTGCCTGGCCGGAGTGGGTAATGCGCGGGGCGGCAATGGCCACGCCGAGCACAAAGACCAGCTGGATGGTGGTAAAAAGCCACGTCGATCCCTCCCCGCCCATGGAAAAGGCGGCGCCAGGGTTAAAAAGCAGGGTAAACCGGAACCAGTCCCCAATGACCGGCAGGGGCTCGCCCTCCGTAAGGATGGAGAGCATTACTTGTTTCACGGTTTGGTCCACCAGCGCCACGGCGATGACAACCGCGGCGATAAGTCCTGTCTTGCTCCTTCGTTTTTGACTCACCCGCTCTATTCTAAACGGGAGCGTCCGGTATTTTGGTAAGCGTGTTTCGAGTCAAAGTTTTTGCAGCCCTGACCACAGCCGCCGTAGCGCTTACGGCGTGTTCCTATGAAAAGCCGGGACCCGCGGTAGAACAGCCCGTGGGCCTGACTATCGACGCCCCACGCGTAACCGTGGACAATCCCGGCACTGGGGAGAAAAAGCTCCTGGAATACCGCGATATCGACTCCACGCAGGACGTGAACTACCGCGTTACCGAGGGTTTTTCGCAGGACCTGCTCAGAAAGTCAGCGGCCGAGAAGTTTCAGGCTTCCGACGTCGAATCCACCACCACTACCCTGCCGCTATCGGCCAAGGTAGATAAGGCTAGCGAGGACGTCGAAGACCAGCTGCCGGCCACCCGCAATGCCTTTGTCACGGCCGGTGCGCCGGAAACTTCTGGCGACACCGACGTCTCCTCGGCCGAGGGATTTCAATTTGGCTGGCGCGGCCAAAATACCGGCCAGATGAATTCCTTGCGCCTTGCCGCACCCCAGGAGGCCACGGATGAAGCCCGTGGCTCCGTGGAACAGGCAATTATGAAGCTGACGGCCCTGCCCGTGGTTTTCCCCACCGAGGAGGTAGGCAAGGGAGCGAGCTGGACGGTGGATTCGCGCGTTACCGGCGAGTCCACCCTGCTGCAGACCACGCGCTATACGGTCGCTTCCATCGAGGGCGACCAGGTCAAGCTCAACGTAGAGGTAGAACAGCGGCCGTCGCTAGGCGCGCTGTCCTTTGAGGGCCAGGCCCAGGGCACGGAGTTGGAGGACAAGGAGCTCAAGGTTGTGGACTCCAGCACCCAATCCAAGGGCAACATCACGGTGGACCTGAGCAAGCCGCTGCCCGTGGGCGGTGACGTATCTTTCGACACGAAGGTCATTTATGGCGCCGCCGGCTCCGAGCTGCGCGTGGTGCAGTCGAGCCTGACGGAGCTGAACTTTTCCTAATTACTCGGCCGGGGCCTCAACGGGGGCCTCGGCTGGCGCCTGCTCGGCGCCGGCAGCCGGGGCGTCGCCTTCAGCCGGGGCAGCGTCGCCCTCGGCCGGTGCCGGGACGGGTGCAGAGGCACCGGCGCCGGTATCCGCGCACATCTCCGGAACCTGCTCCGGCGGCACGGTGTTTTGGATGAGCGTGCAAGCCCAGGCCTTAGAAAGCTTCCAGGTGCCGTCTTCGTAGACAAATTCCACCTGGTCAGCGGTCTGCTGCTGGCCGTCAGCGGTGGTGAAGTTCACGGTGGTCAGCACGGACTGCGGGTCATAGCCCGGAAGTACGGGATCGACGACCTCGAACTCGGCGCCGGATTCCTGCTTGGACTGTGCCATGGTGTCAAAGATTTCCGGTGCGGTCTCGCCGCCCTGCACGGTGGCGGTCTTTTCCTGCTCAGAGGCGTTCGGATCGGTGGCCTTGGCCAAGATGGCGTTGAGATCCGCCGGGGATGGCAGCGCTGGGGCGGCGGAATCGCCGTCGGAAGCCGCGGATTCCTGCGCCTCGGTGTTGGTGGCGGCGGTATCGTCCTGCTCGTCATCGGAAGAGCAGGCGGCCAGGGCGGTGGCCGCGGTCAGTGCGAGGCACGCGGCGCTAAACTTGCGGAATTTCACTTCTAACTCCTCACGTCTGGGTTCTAAACTCCCATCAGTTTACAGCTGCACCAGCCTTTTCCGGGCTGCGCCCGCCGCGTGGGCGGAGATTTCTTTAACCTTGAGTGCATGACCCGACTTGCTTTGATAGCCACCGGCGGCACGATCGCGTGCACCACCGTGGCCGATGGTTCCCTGGTTCCCACAATCTCCGGCGCGGACCTTGCCGCTGAAATCGACGCCGAGGTAGTGGAGTTTCGCCAGCTGGACTCCTCCTCTATTACTCTGGCAGACCTCGATGAGCTCATTGCGGTGGTCAACGAGCACACCGCGCGCGAGGACATCGGTGGCGTGATCATTACCCATGGCACCGACTCCATGGAGGAAACCGCGCTGGCGTTGGAACTTTTCTGTGGAAGAGAAAAACCCATCGTGCTTACGGGCGCGCAGCGCGCCTACGATCACCCCGCGGCCGACGGCCCCACCAATCTGCGGGCTGCCCGCGAGCTTGCGGCCAGCGGGCGCCCTGGGGTTTTCCTCTGCTTCGGCGGCGAGACCATCCCGGCGCGCGGTGCGCGCAAGCGACACACCAGTGACCTGCGCGGGTTTGAGTCGCTGCCGGTTCCTGGCACCACCCCGCGTTTGCATCCTGCCCCGCTGGCGTCGCAGCGTATCGAGATCATCCCCGCCTATCCGGGAGCGGGGCGCCTGCTGGTCGACGCCGCCGTAAACTCCCCCACCACCGGTCTCATTGTGGAGGCCATGGGCTCGGGAAATATGGGCGAGGACATGGGCCGCGCGCTTGCCGACGCCCTCCACGCCGGCCTCCCCGTCATCATTTCTACCCGCACACCCTATGGCCCGACGGCGCTGGCTTACGGTGGCGACGGCGGTGGCGCGAGCCTGGGCAAACGTGGCGCCATCAACGCCGGATGGTTCCGCCCGAGCCAAGCGCGAATCCTGCTCGCGGCGGCGCTGGCCACCGGTACCGATCCGGCAGAGCTTTTTGCTCAGGAGGGCTAGTCCTCGCTGGTCAGCCAGTCTTGCCAATCCAGTGAGTCGAGCGGGTCTGCTGGCACGAGCGCGGGATCGTCGGCCGCGAAGGATTTGGTGCGGCCGGGACCCGTGGCGCGGGTTTCAAAGCGCACGCTGACCACCCCGTGGCCGGCGCCTTGAATCCAACCGTGGCCGTAGTCGGGATGGAAGACGTCCTGCGTGGCGTGCCACTGGTTATCGGTTTCTTCCTCCACCGTCACCGTAGGCGCTGGAACGGCCGGTGCTGCGTCGTCGCTCACCCCAGTTTCATAGTCCGTGTCTGCCGGTGCAGGGCGCACTATTTCGCGGTCTAGCTCCGGAAAAAGCACGTCTTGGCGAGCGGTCTCTAGGCCGGAATAGCTCACCCCTACCAGGCGGATGGGCCCCAGCTCATCGGGGTAGCGAGCAAGCTTGAAGGCGGCGGCGGTGAGCACGGCGGCGTCGTCAGTCGCGTAGGGCAAGGTGGTCGAGCGCGATTCGATATGAAAATCCGCCATGCGCAGCTTTACCGTTACGGTGCGCGCGCCGCGCCCGTCCTTAAGCAGCCGGCGGTGAGCGCCCTCAGCCGCGCGAGTGATGGCTGCATCGACCTCAGGGGCGGTCTGCAAGTCTTTCGGGTAGGTGTGCTCAGTAGAAATCTGTTTAGAAATAGCGCGCGGCGCCACCTCACGGTCATCAATGCCGCGGGCCAGCCGCCACAGCTGCAGCCCCACCACGCTGCCGATGGAAATCTCTACTTCCTTGCGCGTCATCGCCGCCAGCTGCCCAATGGTCTCGACGCCGATGGACTTGAGCTTCGCGCCGGTCACCGGGCCGACTCCCCACAGCTTGTTCACCGCAAGGGGGTGCAGCATTTCTAGCTGGCGCTCCGCTGGGATAACAAAGGTGCCATCAGGCTTCGCTTCACCCGATCCAATCTTGGCAAATTGCTTGCCCGATCCCGCACCAATGGAGCACGGCAGGCCCGTCTCTTCCCGAATGAGCGCGCGCAGCTCATCCGCCCAGCGCTTGACCTCCTCCGCGCTCGCTCCTTCCAAGGCGGCGGGTTCCATAAAGGCTTCATCGATAGAAAGCTGCTCAATGACCTCCACGTGTTGCGCGATAATGCCAAATACGCGGCGCGAGGCCGCTGAATACACCGCCCGGCGCGGCTGCACCACCACCGCGCGAAGTCCAACAAGCTGCTGCGCGCGGTACATCGGCATGGCCGAATGCGCACCGTACACGCGCGCCTCATAGGAGGCGCCAGCCACCACGCCGCGCCCGCTGGTGCCGCCCACCAAGACGGGACGCCCCTGCAGGGTAGGCCGGGTTAGCTGCTCGACGGAGGCGAAAAACGCGTCCATGTCGATGTGTAGAACCCAGCGTTGCATGCGGCCCAGTCTAATAGGCGCGCTCTCGGGTGCACTCCTGGGCGTTTGCGTGCCGTTAATTAAAGCTTTTATTTCTTTCCATCTTCACGTCACCCACATGCAATATTACGGCCTTATCTTTTTCGAGGTTATTTCTTGAAGAAAGTATTTCGCTGATTATGAACTCACCCCACGTCATCTTGCGCGGCGTTAAGCGCGAATTCGCCGATAATACGGGCCTCCACGAGACCGATCTAAGCATCAACCGCGGTGAATTCATCTCTATTCTGGGTCCCTCCGGCTGTGGTAAGTCCACCCTGTTGCGCTGCATCGCCGGGTTGGAAACTCCTGATGCGGGCACCATTGCCATTGGTGAGAGAGAGGTTTATGGTCCGCGGACCAATGTGGCCGTCAACAAGCGCCGGCTGTCTATGGTCTTCCAAGACCTCGCACTGTGGCCGCACATGACGGTGGAAAAGAACATCGAGTTTCCGCTGACAACCCCAGGCAATAAGGTGGCGGCAGGCCAGCGGTCCGAGAAGGTGCGCGCCTGCATGGACATGGTGGGCATCACCAGCAAAGCGAAGGCGCGGCCAAACCAGCTCTCCGGCGGCCAACAGCAACGCGTCGCCATCGCCCGTGCGTTGGTTTCGAATCCGGACCTCCTGCTCATGGATGAGCCACTGTCCGCCCTCGACGCCGCGCTGCGCGTGCAAATCCGCGCCGAGCTCACCCAGCTGGCACAGGAGCTGGGGCTGACGGTCATCTACGTCACGCACGACCAAGCCGAGGCACTTGCCATGTCGGATCGCGTCGTGGTTATGAATCAGGGCCATATCGAACAATTCGCGGACCCGGTCACCCTTTATGAACAGCCGGCCACCGATTTCATCGCTGGCTTTGTAGGCACCATGAACCGCCACCCACGGCTGCCCAGCGTACGTCCAGAAAATCTCACCGTCACCACTGCGGAGGAGGACACCGGCGCCTCCCCGCGCCGGGTCGAGGCGCAGGTTCTTGGCGCTCACTACATCGGTGGGCGCTACGAGTTGCGCTGCGACGTCCCCGGGGCGGAGGAACCCTGGGTGACGTATTCACCGCATCGCTTCACTCGCGGCGAGACCGTCTACCTCAACTATCCATCTTCTCTTTCTGCATAGGAGCCACACATGTTTACCAAGAAGTTCACCGCCACCATCGCCACCACCGCTGCTGGTGCGCTCGCCTTGACCGGTTGCGGATCCGTCGAGGACAGCGCCGATACCGCCACCGACCAGTCCACCTCTTCTGCCGAAAAGTGGCAGGCACCTGAAGGCCTGTCCGGCGAGGTGGATTACTACTCGGCTAACCCGCAGGGGCTTACCGACGCCCTCGTGGAGGCCTTCGAAGAAAAGACCGACGTCCACGTCAACGTCTTTGCCGATACCACCGGCAAGATCACCGCCAAGCTCAAGGCCGAGGAAGCCAACCCGCAGGCTGACGTGGTCTACCTCGCCTCCTGGGCGGCAGCTAGCAAGCAGGAAAAGTCCGGCGCCCTTGAAAAGTACACGCCGGAGGGAGCGGACAAGATTGAGTCCAAGTGGGCGTCGGAAAGCGGGGCGTTTACCGGCCGCGATGGTTCGGCCCTAGCGCTGGTAACCAACACCAACGTCGTGGACGAGGCCCCGAAGGACTGGGAGGACCTCACCGATGAAAAGTACAAGGACCAAATCATCATGCCGGACCCGCGCGAATCCGGTACCGCAGCCGACCTCATCGCGGCCATGGTAGATCAGTGGGGCGAGGAGAAGACCTGGGATCTCTTTGACAAGCTCTTTGACAACGGCATGATCGTCCAAGGTGCCAATGGCCCAGCGCTGGACCAGGTCACCTCCGGCTCGCGCGGCATTGTCCTCGGCGGCGTTGACTACTCCGCATACTCCGCACAGAAGAAGGGCGAGCCGCTCGAGGTTGCTATCCCGACCTCCGGCACCACGGTTACCCCGCGCCCAGTCATGATCCTCAAGTCCTCCGATAACAAGGAAGCAGCCGAGGCATTCGTGGACTTCATGTTCTCCGATGAGGCACAGGAGATCTCGGCCTCCAAGAACATGATCCCGGCCAATAAGGACATCGCTCCACAGAATGGCCCGAAGCTGGATGAGATTAAGACCCTCAACGATGACCTCGATGGCCTGGTTTCTCAGTCCAAGGACATCAAGGAAACCTTTGCCAAGCGCTACCTGAAGTAACCGATGAGCTCCACCACCACTCCCCAACGTGGCCTTGGGATCTACGGGGTCCTTCTCATCTTGCTCGCCCTCGTCGCCGCGCCACTGGCTTCCGTGCTGGTCAACGCGGCCGTGGGCTACCACGATGAGCCCTCAGCCCTAGGCAGCATTATCCAACCGGGCATGCTGCACATCCTTGGCAATACCGTCCTGCTCTCCGTGCTGGTCGTGGCTTTTGCCACGCTCATGGCCGCGCCGCTCGCCTTCCTCCGTTCGTGGACGCGGTTTAGCAGGGCCAATTGGATCGAGATCGTCATCATGATCCCGTTTATGACCCCACCCTTTGCGGCAGCGATGGCGTGGATGGATTTCACCCGCCGCGGTGGTGTGGCCGAGATGCTGCTCGGCCACGGCGCCGGCAAACTCGCCCACGATGCCATCTACTCGGTGTGGGGCATGGCCTTCATCATGGCCGCGGAACTCTTCCCATTCTTGTACCTCATCCTGCGCACCTGCCTCAATTCCATTCCGGCGTCCACGCTGGAGATGGCACAGATAGCCGGCGCGAGCCGCTGGCAACAGGCCGTGCGCATCATCGCCCCGAATGTTGTTGGGCCCTATTCCCTCGGCGCGCTGATTATCTTCATTAAGGCCGCCGGCGAGTTTGGCACCCCAGTCACGCTTGGCAACGCCATTGGCTACAAGGTGCTCGTCTCCTCCATCTATGAAGACGTCACCATCGACCCCCTCGATTTTTCCAGCGCCGCTGCCTCCTCGTCGGTTCTCTTTGCCATCGGCGTGACCGCCTGGGCTTTCCAACAGTGGATTTCACGCCGCGACCTCTCCGGCGGTGGCCGAGTAAGCCGCCCCGTACGTATCCGCCTCGGCTCGGTCGGCACCGTCTTCGGCGCTGTGGTAACCGCAATAATCTTCATGGCCGCGGTGGTCATCCCCTACCTTTCCATCACCTTGGCCGCGATGACCATTCTGCGCTCGGCCCCGCCTACGCCTAATAACCTGACCTTCGATTACTTTTCCATCGTTGTGCAGATGCCCACCGCTCAAGAGGCACTTGTTCGCTCCATCGGACTAGGCGCCCTTGGCGCGACCACCGCCGTTGCTCTCGGCGTCCTCGTCACGGTGCTCACCCGCCGCCAAAGCACCATTACCGCAAAATTCAGCGATTTCTTGGCCATCGCCCCCGACACCGTACCCGGCATTGTCCTGGCCATTGGATTTATTTTGCTGTGGAACTCTCCCTGGCTGCCATGGTCGCCCTACGGCACTATGGGCATGCTAGTTATGGCCTTCACCGTGCTCTTTTTGCCCATGGCCATCCAAAACATCAAGGCTTCAGCAGAGTCCGTCTCCCCTACCGTCTACGAGGCCGCTGCAATTTCCGGCTCCTCCACTCTGCATACCTTTGGGCGCATCACCCTGCCCCTGCTTGCCCCTGGCATCTTCGCTGGCTGGCTCCTCGCCTTCTTCGTAGGCATCCGCGAGCTGGTCATGTCCTCACTCATTCGCCCGAGCCAAGTCAACCTCTTGGCTCCGTGGATCATGAACCAATTCGATCAAGGCCACCGTGCCGAGGCCATGGCTATGACGCTCATCGGCGTCGGAACCTCCACCGTTGTCTTGGTAGCTATCACCTGGTGGCAAAACCGGAAGGCCACACATGCCCGCTAGCATCTTCGTCTTTTCAGATCTCCACTTAGGTCTCCCTGGCGCCCCCGGGCTGGAGTGGGCCCTGCAAGAACTCGAAGTTGCCGCCAATAGTGGAGCCACGGCGTGCGTGTGCTTGGGCGATATCATCGACCGCAACGCTGAGGCGTCCGAATTCGTGCCCCAGGCCCGCGCCGTAATGGCCCACGCTGCCACACTGTTCGGCGAGGTCCACTTCATTTCTGGCAACCACGATACCCACCACAACCTGGACTTACCGCCCGAGGTCACAGTCCACGGCACGCAGGTGCATACCTTTCGCATAGGAAACACCACGGTTCTAACCGCAGCGGTGGCCACCGATCCGGACCCGCGCCACCTCCAGCTTCCTCCCCGCCGCTGCGACGGGCCCCTCCTCGGCCTCCTACATTCTTCCGTCACCGGTGAGTTTTCTAAAGGCACCTGCCTGCCGCTTTCCGTGGCTGAGCTACAGGCCTGCGAGGCCGATGCCTGGATCCTCGGGCACGTCCACACCCCGCACACGCTTGCCGACGCCCCCTTCATCGGCTGGGTCGGCATGGGCCACGGCTTACTCTTCGACCCCGATACGTGCCACGTCACACGTTTGCCTGGCTAGATCCGTTCCCCACAAAGTGCCACTGCACGCTTGCTTGCATGCAAGCTTGCATGCAAGATGGATGCATGTCCAATGAACGAATGCAGCCCGCCGCGGAGCGCGCCTATGACTTCGTCAAAGAGAAGATCATTGACGGCTCCTTCGAGCCCTCGCAGATGCTTTCCGAGGCCTCCCTGGCTACCGAAATGGGAATTAGCCGCACCCCGATGCACGAGGCTTTCCTGCGCCTAGAGGTCGAAGGCTTTCTACAGCTCTACCCCAGGCGGGGTGCACTCATCGTGCCGATCAGCCCGCAAGAAATCCGCGAGGTCTATGAGGCACGCTTGCTCGTGGATAGCCACTGCGCCGAAAAGATCTGCGCAATGTCTGATGCCGAGCGCGCGGACATCGCTGACCAGCTAGACGCGACCATCGCGGAGCAGGACACTGCGTTGAATGGCGCAGACCTGCATGCCTATACGCACCTAGATGCGCGTTTCCACCAGATCATCATGGATGGCGGGGCCAATACCCTGCTGGCCGGGCTGGGACACCAGCTGCGCGAACGCCAGCAGCGTTTTACCGCCACGGCCATTGGCCGCAACGTAGCCCGCGCCCGCACCTTCGTGGATCAGCACCGCGCGCTTGCCGATGCCCTCCGCACCGGCGACCTCGACGCCTACCTTTCCGCATTGGACACCCACCTAACCAACTCGAGGAATCAACTATGACCGAAAAGTTTGCCAAACACTCATGGTTTCCCGTCGCTGGCAGCATGGTCGCTGTCGCGTGGGGCGGCAATGAGTTCACCCCTCTCCTAGTCATGTACCGCGAGGAGTCACACTTCTCGCAGGTCACCGTCAATGGCCTCTTGGCCGCCTATGTGCTCGGCATCGTGCCTGCGCTGCTGATTTCTGGCCCGCTTTCGGACTACATTGGCCGCCGCCCCACGATGCTGCCTGCCGCGCCACTATCGCTACTCGGTTCCTTCCTTCTGTCCATCGCACCGAACGAGCCACTCGTCATTGCCGTGGGCCGCATCATGTGCGGCTTGGCTTTGGGCATCGTCATGGCCGTCGGCTCCACGTGGGTGGCAGAGCTCATCACCCGCGCAGGCGGCGATCCCGCTGCCGGCCCGCGCCACGCCTCCATGTGCCTGACATTAGGCTTCCTCATCGGCGCCGGCCTCGCATCGGTGCTGGCCCAGTGGGGCCCGTGGCCGACCCACTTGGCGTATATCCTGCACATCCTCCTCACCGTCGCCACCGCTATCTGGCTGATGAAGACCCCGGAAACCCGCCCGCCGCGGGGCGCTACGGTAAAAGACTCCTTCCTTGACCTGAGCATCCGCGACATGCTGCGCATGCTGCACATTCCCTCCGCAGCACACCGCCGCTTCGTGCGCATTGTCCTGCCGGTCGCACCGTGGGTCTTCGGCTGCGCTGGCGCCGCCTATGCCCTCCTGCCCCAGCTTTTGTCCAAGTCTGCCGGCGATGCCCCCATCGCTTTCTCGGGCCTGATGACCGTTATCACCTTGGGCTGCGGCGTCGGCATCCAGATGCTCGGCAAGGTTATCGATACCAGCCGCTCGGCCCGCGCTTCCGCAGTTGCCATGGGCGTTATCACCGTCGGCACCATCCTCGGTGCGGTTGCCTCCCATACTCGCTCCCTGCCGCTCGGCATCGCCGGTGCCGCCGTCATGGGCGCAGGCTACGGCCTCGCCCTTGTCGCCGGTCTTTCCGAGGTCCAGCGCATCGCCCGTGCCGAAGAACTCGCCGGCCTCACCGCCGTGTACTACTCGGTCTCCTATACCGGCTTCTTCATCCCCATGGCCTTCAGCGCACTCGCGCCGCTGCTCGGCTTTACCACCCTATTCCTCATTGGCGCCGTGCTCGCACTGTGCTGCCTCGTTAACGTCGTCCTCGGCTGGCGCGCTCATCTGCCCGGCCCGGTCCGTTAAGTCCTATCACTCATAAAAAAATTGCCCAGCCGCTAAGGCTGGGCAATTACTTTTAGGTGGCAAGTTACGCGCTACTGCTTAACGACGGTAGCGTTAACCCCCTTCACCACCTCGTGCACGTCCGCACCATCGAGCGCCTCGGTGGTCACCTGGAAATCGGTGGCGAGCACTTCACCGGCGATGTGGTCGGCGTGACGCTCCGCCCAGGCCTTCTTCTCCTCTGGGACAGAGAGCACGGCCGCGATGCGGTCGGAGACCTCGAACCCAGAAGCCTTGCGGGCATCCTGCAGGCCGCGGATAACGTCCGCCGCCCAGCCTTCGGCCTCGAGCTCTTCGGTCACCTCGGTATCGAGTACTACCAGGCCGTCGAGGCCTTCGATACGCGCGGTCGACTTCGGATTCGCTGCCTGCAGGCGCTCGGTATACTCATCCGGGCCAAGCACAATATCGCCGTCCACTACAACCTCTTCGCCGCGGCGTTCGTAGTTGCCCGCCTTGAGGTTCTTGATGGCGCGCTGCACGTCCTTGCCCAAGCGCGGGCCGGCAACCTTCGCGTTGCAGACAACCTGGAAGGTGCCTACCGAATCGACGTCGTCCGTAAGCTCAACTTCCTTAACGTTGACCTCGTCGCGGATGATATCGGCAAAGTCCGCCAGGCGCTGCGCCCCATTGAGGGCCACCGTCAACTTCGGCAACGGCAAGCGGTTGCGCAGCTTATTGGACTTGCGCACCGAGGACGCGGCCGAAGCGACCGCGCGGGTCGCATCCATCGCAGAGACAAGCTCTGCATCGGACGGGTAGTCCGCAGCCTGCGGGTAATCCGCCAGGTGCACCGAACGCTCACCGGTCAGTCCACGGTAGATAACCTCTGCCACGTGCGGCAGCAGCGGTGCCACCACGCGAGTCACGGTCTCCAGCACGGTGTACAAGGTATTAAACGCCTCAGGATGGGCGTCCTCGCCCTCCCAGAAACGATCGCGCGAGCGACGGACGTACCAGTTGGTCAGGACGTCGGCAAACAGGCGTACTTCTTCGGTTGCCGTGGCGATATCGGTATCGGCAAGCGCCGCGTTGACATTGTCCACGACGTCGTGGGTCTTGGCCAAGATATAGCGGTCCAAAACATGCGTGGAGCTGGTGTCGAACTTTGCTTCCTTTTCTGCGTAGAGCTGCAGGAAGGTATAGGCATTCCAGATAGGCAAGATTGCCTGGCGCACGCCCTCGCGAATGCCCTGCTCGGTCACGATCAGGTTGCCTCCGCGCAGGATAGGCGAAGACATCAGGAACCAGCGCATGGCATCCGAACCATCACGATCAAAGACCTCATTGACGTTCGGATAGTTGCCCTTGGATTTAGACATCTTGAGGCCATCGTTGCCGAGCACGATGCCATGGGCCACGACCTTCTTATACGCCGGGCGATCAAAAAGCGCGGTGGACAGCGCGTGCATCACATAGAACCAACCACGCGTCTGACCGGAGTACTCCACGATGAAATCGGACGGCGAGTGGGTCTCAAACCATTCCTTATTCTCGAATGGGTAGTGCTTCTGCGCAAAGGGCATCGAGCCGGACTCAAACCAGCAATCCAGCACGTCTGGCACGCGGCGCATCATCGACTTACCGGTCGGATCATCCGGGTTCGGGCGCACCAACTCGTCGATGTGCGGACGGTGCAGCGACTCCGGACGAACTCCGAAATCGCGCTCCAGCTCATCCAAGGAGCCGTAGACATCCATGCGCGGATAGTTGTCATCATCGGACATCCACACCGGGATAGGCGCACCCCAGTAGCGGGTACGAGAGATATTCCAGTCGCGCGCGCCCTCGAGCCACTTGCCAAACTGGCCATCCCGGATATGCTCCGGCAGCCACTCAATCTCCTTGTGGTTAAGCTCCACCATGCGATCGCGGAACTCGGTCACCTTCACGAACCAGGCCGGCAGCGCCATGTAGATAAGCGGCTCGCCCGAGCGCCACGAGTGCGGATAGGAGTGCTCGATGGTTACGTGGCGCACCACTCGCCCAGCAGCCTTCAGGTCCTTGATGATGTCCTTATTCGCGTCAAAGACCAGCTGGCCCTCATAAGGCGGAACCTGCGAGGTGAACTTGCCGTCCTCGTCCACCGGGATGACCAGCTCGATGTCGTACTGGTTGGTGGTATTCATATCGTCTTCACCAAACGCAGGAGCCTGGTGTACCACACCGGTGCCGTCCTCTGTGGTGACGTAATCAGCGATCAAGACCTGGTAGGCATTGCGCAGATCCGGGAAGAAGCCGAAGATAGGCTCATAGGTAAAGCCCTCGAGTTGCGCGCCGGTAAACGTCTCCAGTACCTCGGCCTCCCCTAGTTCCTTCTCCAAGGTGGCCAGCAGGTTTTCCGCCATGATGAAGGTACGGCCAGCAAAATCGCCCTCCGTAGCCTTAAAGAGCACGTAGGTAACCTCTGGATGAACCGCCAAGGCCTCGTTCGAAGGCAAGGTCCAGGGGGTGGTGGTCCAGGCGAGGAAAGAGGCGTCGGCAAGCGCAGGGTACTCCGCCAACGTCTTTTCTGCCGCGCTTCCCTCGCGCGCGCCCTCCACTGGGAAGGTAACCGTCAGGGTCGGATCCTGGCGCATCTTATAAGAATCGTCCAGGCGGGTCTCCTGATTGGACAAAGAAGTGTGCTCCGCCCAAGAGTACGGAAGAACTCGGAAGCCCTTGTAGATCAAGCCCTTGTCATAAAGCTCCTTGAACGCCCACATGACCGATTCCATGTAGTTGATATCCATGGTCTTGTAGCCGTTGCCAAAGTCCACCCAGCGGGCCTGGCGGTTGACGTACTCTTCCCACTCGTCGGTGTACTCCAGCACGGACTTAGCGCAGTATTCATTGAACTTTTCCAAGCCCATGTCTTCGATCTGCGCCTTTTCAGTGATACCCAGCTGCTTTTCCGCCTCCAGCTCAGCGGGCAGACCGTGGGTATCCCAGCCGAATACGCGAGGTACGTAATTGCCAGCCATCGTGCGGTAGCGCGGGACAATATCCTTCACATAACCAGTCAAAAGGTGGCCATAGTGCGGCAAGCCATTTGCGAATGGAGGGCCATCATAAAAGATGTACTCTGGGCAGTCCTTAGTCTTTTCCAGCGAAGCCTGGAAGGTATCATCCTGCTTCCAGTACTTCTGGACTTCCTCTTCCATATCTGGGAAGCGGCTGGAGCCGCCGGTCATGTCGACCTTGGGGTAAATCTTCTTCGCCATAATTATCCTTCACTCTTAACACGGTGCAGGGACGCGCCTTTAAGGCTCGCGGTACCACCCTGCTTGAGCCCGAAGGCTCCGCTTCGTTTCGGTGAAGGAGTTGACGGTCCCACCCGTTCAGTTCTACTGGGCCACACTGGCTGTTCTTCTGAATTGCTCCCCGGTGATGGCCGGATCACTGCGTGTAGGCCACAGTATAGCGCCCCAGAATCTTAGTGCACAAGAAGTTATCCACAGGCTAAAAATTTTCCCTTGTGGGGGCTTGCGCGGGGAAATAGATTGTGAATCGTGAACGCGCTAGATACTTACCTCGCAGCCATGGCACCCGGGATGGACATCGTCCTCGGGTGCGCAGGCATGTCTGAGGACGACCTCTGCGCGCGAGGCGCCGCTGAAAAGACGGCCCGCGAGCTGGCATTGCTAAAAGAGGCGTACTGCGGCACGACCAAGTTCACAAGGAAGCGTCGTCGTGCCATCGAAGGAGCTCAGCACAATGGGCATTCCATCGTTGCTTTATCCATCATTGAAAAGTATGCGCGCAAGATGCCCACGCTTTTCGACGCCTGGGTCCTCCGCGAACAGCTATGTACCACCAAGGCCACAGCAGCGGCACTAGAAAAGCTGGCGCAATCCAAGGTTCCGAAGAAAAAGCGCAAGATAAAGCCTGGTATACGCATCATCCGCCGCAAGGATGCGCCGTGGACGCTAGCGATCGACGGCTCATCCTCGTTCATTGCTGACCTCCACGCGGCCGTGGAAAACCAGGATAAAAAGCCGCTGGATGTGGTGGAAGATACCTTCTTCGGCAGTGATACGGGGCAACGAAGCACGGTGGTAACCAATGTCATCGTGCGCCTGGAAGACTACGTGCGCATCGTCAACGGCGATGGTGAGGAAATCACCTTGCAGATGACCAACGGAGCAACGCTTACGGGTGCGCAGTATGTGCGCCGCACGTTAAAGGAGCATGGACTCATTACTCTGGTGAGCCCCTATGAAGGCGCGGTGAACCTGTACCGCACGGAGCGCTTCGCCAATGCTAAGCAGCGGTTGATGGCGGGTGCGGAAAATCCGGTATGCCCATGGCCGCGCTGCGCTAAGCCTGCCGACGAATGCCAAATTCACCATCTGGAGCCGTGGTTGCACGGTGGATTGACCAATATCGCGAACTTATCCACAGCCTGCGCGTACCACAATGGCGCCAACGATGACGATCCCAACGCCCCGCCGCTGCGCGGGCGACTTGCCCGGACGAACGGGCAGATTCGGTGGCAACCGCCCGATTGCTAGAGCCCGACCGCGGAATAAGGCGCCTCGTGCGCCTTATTGGCATGCCTGCAACCGAAAGCTTGGGGTCTCGCGGCGTTAGTCCTCGCGGAAGGCTGCGCGCAGCGCCTCCTGCTCGGGGGATTCAGTTGCTTGGGCTTTATCAGCGCGATGCTTATGCGCCCAGTCCAGGATGAAGCACACGAGTCCGATGCCGGCGGCGGCAAAAACGATATACAACGACCAGTCGGCTCCCGAGATAACGAAGTTGACCAAGGCCACGAATGCCACGAGGGCGAGAACTAAAGCGGCTACGAGCACAGTGGTTCCTTTCGGTAGGGGCGGGCTATAGCACGACGGTCTAAAACAACAATAGCGCCCCCGCCGCGGTGGCGGGGGCGCTAGGAAGAACGGGGTGGCTTAGTTGTTGCCAGCCTCGCCGTTCGGTGCGGCGGTGCCGCGGGTAGCCAGCTCTTCCAGCTGAGACTCCAGCAGGGTCTTCAGGCGGGTGCGGTACTCGCGCTCGAAGGTGCGCAGCTCGGAGATACGAGCCTCCAGTGCGGTCTGCTGCTGCTTGACGGTGTTCATAACCTCGGTGTGCTTGCGCTCGGCATCGGCCTGCAGGGAAGCAGCCTTCTCCTCTGCCTGGCGGATTTGTGCCTCTGCGCGAGAGGAAGCATCAGACTCGGTCTGCTTTGCCTTAGCCTCAGCGTCAGATACCAGCTTCTTGGAGCGGGAATCTGCGTCCTGCAGCTGGGCGTCGTACTTCTTCTGGGCGTCAGCAAGCTGTGCCTTGGAGCGGGAATCGGCGTCGGTCAGCTGCTTCTCGGCGGCGGTGCGTGCCTCGGACAGCATGGACTCGGACTCCGCACGAGCCTCGGAGGTCAGGCGGTCTGCCATCTCCTGTGCCAGTCCCAGAACGCGGGCAGCCTGCATGTGGGTTTCTGGGGTGGCCAGGCCATCGGCGGTCTGAGCCGCACCAGCGCCTGCGATACCCGCAGCCGCTGCACCAGCCTTGGAGGAACCAGCTGCGGAAGCCGACTTCTTCAGCTCGTCGTTTTCCTTCTTAGAAGCCTCGAGGTCCTTCTTTGCCTGGGCTGCCTCGGCGCGAGCTGCCTCGGCGTCCTTCTTGGCCTGAGCCGCCTCATCGCGGGCTGCCTTCAGGTCTGCGGAAGAGGAAGCAGCGGCAGAGCCAGATGCCTGTGCCTTAGAAGCCTCAGCCTGGGCAGCCTTAACCTGCTCCTGTGCCTTCTTGGTCTCTTCCTTGGCACGGGAAACCTCGGACTTGGAGTCCGCCAGCTTGGTTTCGTACTCGGCGCGCAGCTTAGCCTCAATCTCCTTGCGCAGCGCAGCCTCATCGGTGCGGGTGGAAGCCGCAGTTGCGGTACCAGCAGCACCGGCGCCAGCACCCGCCTTGGCCTGGGAGTTCAGATCGCTAACCTGCGCCTGCAGGTCTTCGTTCTCATCCTGCAGCTGGGCAAGGGCGTCCTCTACGAGGTCGAGGAACTGATCCACCTCGTCTTCGTTGTAGCCGCGCTTGCCAATTGGCGGCTTGCTGAACGCGACGTTGTGAACATCAGCTGGTGACAGTGGCATGTCTTCTCTTCCCCTTCAGGTTGGTACAACCCCGGAGCTTCCAGGGCCTTAGGAGTGCGGTTCAGGTCTAGCTAAACCTTCCCCACAAAGGTACATGTGGTTCATAATACGGGTTATCGCGATTTATCGTAACCAAACGCCCACAATAATCGACGCCCCGCCGAGTCTCAACGTTTACCACAGGTTTCGAGGCGACGGGGGTGCTAAGTCAGGAAAAATTATCCGCAAGATCATTGTGAGTATCGAGAGCAAGACGAACAGCACAAGCACCGATACATCAAGCGCTACGCCGCCCATTTGCAGAGGCGGGATCAGGCGGCGCAACGCCTTGACCGGCGGATCCGTAATTACAAACAGAGGCTCCGCTACAACCATGAACCAGCGTGGAGGGTTGAACTGCCGCGAGAAGGACTGGATCATCTCAATAATGATGCGGGCGATGAGCACCCACGTATAGATCCGCACGAGCAGGATAAGAATAATTCCGAGTTGTGTCACAATGACCGAGCCTATCGAATAAACCCCCGCGGGTGCCCAATCGGCACTCCACGGGGGCTAAATGAACCGCGCCGCTTAGCGCAGGCCTGCGGCACGCTCGAGCTCGTGCTTTGCAATGTCCGCAGACTTCGGCACGATGGAAAAGACCTTGCGCTCAGTGTCCATGCCCTTGGTGAGGTTGAGCATACGCCCCTCCAGGCCGAAGCAGAGGCCGGCAGCGAAGTCGATGAAGCGCTTGGCGGTGGCCTTTTCGGCGTCAGTCAACTCGAAGACAACGGCATCGCCGTCGCGGAAGGGCTCGCCTACCTTGGCGGCATCATTGAAAGACGTCAGCGAGATGGCCACGATGGTCGGAACGAATTCCTCCTGCGCTGGAGCCGGCTCATAGGACTGCGGGGCGCGGCGAGGCGCGTAGGCCGAGGAGCTATTTTCGGAGTAACGCGGCTCCTCGTTGTAGTAGGCATCGTCCTCTTCGATGTCCACCGGGCCCAGCCCGAAGAAATCCTTCGTCTTATCAATGAATGACATTTTTGGGTCTCCCTCTGACCTAAATTTGTACAAGCCTAAACGCGTAAAATGTGTCTAGTGTGACTCATGTGATTTACGCCGTGAAATGCGCTTTTGCGATATTTTTAACCTACTGGCCGCGGCCCCATGATACTGGTTCCGACACGCACGATATCACTGCCCGCAGCAATTGCCTCGGCCACGTCCGCGCTCATGCCAGCAGAGAATTTCAACGGTCGATTCAGCTCAGAGGATAAGCGATCTACCTCTCCGCGGACGTTTCGGAATACCTCGCCAGCATCGGCATCAAGTGGCGGAACCACCATGAGTCCGGCAAGTTCTAGGTGCTGCGCTTTTTCCACGGCACGCACGACCTCATCGAGCGCGTCCGGAGTTACCCCACCTCGAGCGCCATCGCCGTCGGCGGAGACTTGGATAAATACCGGCAAATTGCTTTCGCGCTCGCCTCGTTCCTTGGCTAAGGAAACTCCCCGCTCCAGCGCGTGGGCGAGCTTGAGGGAATCAAGCGAATGGACGCTGGCGGCCCAACGAGCCACATGGTTGGCTTTTTTGGTCTGAATTTGGCCAATCATGTGGAAACGCAGCTGCGGCAGCTCAGCGGCCTTGGCGCGGGCTTCTTGCTCCCGGTTTTCGGCGACGTCGGTAATTCCTAGCTCTGCCAGCAGGGCAATATCGGCAGCTGGGTGAAACTTCGTTACCGGCAACAGCTGCGGTGGTTTTCGCCCTGACTGCGCTGCTAGCCGTTCAATCTTGGCAAGGGTGGCCGATAGGTTTTGTTCTAGCTGTGCCTTTCGGTCTGACATTACTTAGCCTCCAACCAAATTAATCCAGCCTGGCGGCCGGTGGTGCCTTCGCGGCGATAGGAAAAGAAGTCTTCGTCTTCGATGGTGCAGCGCGGGTCGGATTCAATCGCGGTGATGCCTAGCCCCATGAGCTGGCGAATCAGCCCTGCGCGCACATCGATGCCCCACGTGCCCTTCGACGTCCGAGTCTTGGAACCGGGCAAGCGACTCTCGACGTCATTGGCCATTTCCTCAGGCACTTCGTAGTTCTTTCCGGAAGCGGCCGGCCCCATGACCACCTGAATGCGCTCGGGCTGTGCGCCAAGCTTCTGCATTTCGCGCACGGTATTGACCACAAGGCCGTTGCGGGCGCCAAGGCGGCCAGCGTGGGCGGCGGCGATGACGCCAGCGGTGACGTCGACAAGCAGCACCGGCGTGCAATCCGCAACAAGGACGCCCAAGCCCAAGCGGCGCTGGGTGGTGACAATTGCGTCTGTGGCTGGCACGGGCTCGTCCTGTGGACCATCGACGACGGTGACGGTATTGGTGTGAAGCTGTTCCATCCACACGATGTCGTCCAGACCGGTCACGCGCTTCAGGCGCTCGCGGTTAGCGGCAACCGCGTCGGGGTCATCGCCGACGTGGTGCCCCAAGTTGAAGGAGTCGTATGGAATAGCAGACGCCCCGCCAGCACGGCTAGTAAAAACCATGCGGACGGGGCGTGTGGTGCGATGTTCCTCGTTTACTGGCATGCACACCAGCGTAGCGCTTTGCGCTTAGCGCATGAAGGAAGGCACGTCCAGATCGTCGTCGCCGTCATCGTCACGACGCTGCGACGGGCGGGACAAACGGTAGTCATCGCGGCGCTCCTCGCGGGAGAAACGGTCAGAGTTGGTGAACAGACCGCTAGATTCTGGGCGACGCTCCTCGGCGGGGCGCTGCGGGGCGTAGCGCTCTCGCTCCTGGCCGGCGCGCGGCTCGTAGGAGTGGCGCGGAGAGTAGTCATCCTGTACCGGCTGAGCGGCAGCGGGCTGCGCCGGTGCCGGGGTGACGGGTTCTGCGGCTTCGCGCTGGCGATTGTCAAAAAGGGAGCCCGGCTTGCGCTGTTCCTGCTGCGGCTGCTGCTGCGCAGCGGCCTGGGTCATATTGGCCTCGGCATCGAAACCGGTGGCAATGATAGTGATGCGGATTTCATCGCCCAGGGTGTCATCGATGATGGTACCGAAGATGAGGTTGACGTCTTCGTCAGCGCGCTCTTCCACCATGGAGGCGGCGGCGTTTACTTCGTGCAGGCCGAGATCGGAGCCGCCGGCGATGGACAGCAGCACGCCCTTGGCGCCTTCCATCGTGGATTCCAACAGCGGGGAGTTAATGGCTTGCTCAGCAGCAGTCATGGCGCGGTTATCACCGCGGGCGGAACCGATGCCCATCAGCGCGGAGCCAGCGTCAGACATAACGGAGCGGACGTCCGCAAAGTCGACGTTGATCATGCCCGGGATGGTGATCAGGTTGGTAATACCCTGCACACCATTGTGCAGCACCTCATCGGCAGCACGGAAAGCCTCAACGATGGAGAGCTCTTCCCCACCGAGCTGCATCAGGCGATCGTTCGGGATGACGATGAGGGTATCGCAGACCTCGCGCAGCTCCTCAATACCGGCCATGGCCTGGCGGGTACGGCGAGCGCCTTCGAACTTGAACGGGCGGGTGACAACACCGACGGTCAGCGCACCCATTTTCTTCGCGATAGACGCCACGACCGGAGCAGCACCGGTGCCGGTGCCGCCGCCCTCGCCGGCAGTCACGAAGACCATGTCGGAGCCCTCAAGCGCGTCTTCGATTTCGGACTTGTGGTCTTCCGCGGAGGTCTTGCCTACCTCAGGGTTGGCGCCGGCACCGAGGCCGCGGGTGGCCTCACGGCCAATGTCGAGCTTGGTATCTGCGTCAGAGAAAATGAGGGCCTGGGAGTCGGTGTTGATGGCGACGAACTGAACACCCTTGAGGCCTTCTTCGATCATGCGGTTGACGGCGTTGACGCCGCCGCCGCCGACGCCGACGACCTTGATATCCGCGAGATTGTTATTGGAAGAGATCATGTGAGTAGGTCTCACCTTTCGCTACTTTAAGTCTGCACGTGCATTAAACGAGGAATGTAATGCGCTCCGCCGAAGGCGAATCGCGTTCCTTTCCATCTTTAACGACAGCGGTGTAATTTTCACGCACATTTTCCGCGTGTCGAGACCCTCAAGTTCCACTTTAGGGTTGCTCACCTGCGGTTTTATAAGTCACACCCGCATCATCCGCCCCACGGTTCAGGCACTAAAAAGAGCCCGTGCAGCGCACACGCCTAAGCGGTGCTGCACGGGCCCACAAGAGCGATAAAGGCACCTGCGGGGGCACCCGTCGCCCTATCCGCGGGTGGTGACTAACTCAGGGTTGGAAATATTCCACTCGCGGCCTTCCATCTTCAACACTGTGGCAAAAGCATGCGCCTTGTCCTCATCGTTAGAATCGCTGGCACCCCAGAAGATGCGCCGGTCATCTTTGGTGGTGAAAGTCAGCGAATATTCGCCCGCCACTTCCAGCTTTGCTACTTGTTTGCGGACGTCGTCGGAAAGCGCTGCAATCGCTCGCACGGCATCCTGGATTTGCGGCGAGCCACTATCGACGGAGCCCGTCACCTCAACCGCGCCCGCGGGAGGCTCAGCGGAGGTAAACTCCTCGCCTTTGTCGTCGATCAGGAAGGGCTTATTATCGCGCTTTACAAACGCCACAGCCTTGTGCTCGGACACGTTGATGGTCAAGGTCGAAGGGAAATCGCGAGAGACTGTCACCGAATCGACCCAGTCCAATCCAGCAACACCGGAAGCTGCCTCGCGCGCATTAACGCGTAGCAAATTTTCGCCCTTGGGAACCCCAGAGGCTTCCTCCACCTGTGTGGAATCGAGCTGATGGACGCCCTCCACCTGAAAATTGCGTACCTTCAGGACCGGAACTGTCCACATCACGGCGGCCGCTATGAGCGCCACGGCGACAATTGCGGCGATGACCCCAGCGATGAGCTTTGCGGATACGCGCACTAGCTTGCCCGCAATTCATCGAGGATTTCCGCCGCCACCATGGTTACCGAGCCAGCTCCGATGGTCAGCACCACATCTCCTGGCTCCACCACCGACACAACGTCGCGGGCGGCGGCGGAAAAATCCGGCTCGAAGATGACCTGCATATCAGCGGGCATCTTATCGGTAATGATGCGGGAGGTAATTCCCTCCACGGGCTGTTCGCGAGCGCCGTAGATGTCGAGTACCACGGCGGCGTCGGCAAGCGAGAGTGCCTGGGCAAACTCGGCGTCGAATTCCATGGTGCGCGAGTACAGGTGCGGCTGGAAACACGCGATAACGCGCCCGCCGTGGCCTTCCGCCTCGACCTTGGCGCGGGCGGCCCGCAGCACTGCCGCAACCTCGGTGGGATGGTGCGCATAATCATCAAAGACCCGCACGGGTTTGCCCTGCTTGTCGACGCTCCCCCGGTACTCAAAGCGCCGGCGCACACCGCCAAAATCAGCCAATCCCTCGGCGATGTCAGCCGGGGTGCCGCCGGAGAGCACGCCAGCGATCAAGGCGCCCATGGAATTGAGCACCATGTGGTGGCCTGGGATCTGCAGCTCGTAGCGCACGGTTTCAGAAACGCCAGGAAGGTTGACTTTGACGGTGGTGTCCATGCCTTCCGCGGTGGTCTCTTCGCGGACCAGCTCGGCGGCCAGTGGCACGGTAGAGGTAAAAGACTTCTCCGGCGAGCCGTAGGCCACGACGTTGATGCCGCGCTCCAGCGCCCGCTCGCCAGCCCGGGCAGCATGCTCGTCTTCAGCACACACAACAAGGTAGCCGGTCTCCGGGGTAACCAAGTCAGCAAAGTCATCGAAGACTTGGAAATAGGCTTCCTCGCTGTGGAAGAAGTCGAGGTGGTCGGGCTCGATAGTCGTGAGCACCGCGACGTCAGGGCTATAGCGCAGCAGGGAGGCATCGGATTCATCAGCCTCGGCGACGAACGCTTCCCCGGTGCCACCGTGAGCATTGGTACCCGCGCGGTTGAGCTGGCCGCCGATGGCGAAGGAAGGATCAAGACCCGCGTGTTGCATCGCGCTTACGGTCATCGACGTGGTGGAGGTTTTGCCATGGGTGCCAGCCAGCAACACCTGCTGGTGGCCTTCCATCAAGGCGGCGAGCAGATCGGAGCGGCGAATTACCGGGATATCGTTATCCTTTGCGGCTACTAGCTCCGGGTTGTCTTGGGGGATGGCGGCAAACGAGGTTACTACGACGGTAGGCAGCTCACCTGACAGTCGCAGATTTTCCGCGGCATGGCCGATGGCGACCTTGGCGCCCATGGTCCGCAGCACCTCCACCGGGGTGGAGTCTTTGACATCGGAACCAGTGACCACTCCGCCGCGAGCGGCGAGGATTCGCGCGAGCCCCGACATTCCGGAACCACCAATGCCGATGAGGTGGACGCGGCGCAGATCGTAGTGTGCGGGATCGGTCATTTACTTATCCTTCCTTCCAGCGGCGTCTTCGGCCTCGGATACGCGGGCGGCGATGCGGTCTGCGATGGAATTGGCCACGTCCCCAGCGCTGGCATGGGCGGCGGCGAGCGTCATCGACTCGAGGCGTTGCGGGTCATCGAGAATGCCGCGCACCTCGGAGATGAGTCGCGCTGGGGTCAGCTCCGCGTCCGGAATCTGGATGGCGGCGCCTGCCTCGACCACTTCGCGGGAATTGAGCGCCTGTTCGCCATTGCCGTGCGGCAGCGGAACGTAGATGGCCGGCAGGCCTGCGGCGGATACTTCGGCAACGGTCATCGCGCCGGAGCGGCACACGACGAGGTCAGCTACCGCAAGGGCGGAGCCCATGTCCTCGATATACGGCAGTGCGGCGTAGTTCGGGTGTTCTGCGGGCGGGTCATTCTTCTTGCCATAGGCGTGCAGAAGCTGGAAGTCCTGTGCCAAGTCCTCTACCGCTCCGGCAACGGCGCGGTTGATGCTGGCTGCGCCTTGGGACCCGCCGGTGATGAGAATGGTGGGAAGCTCGGCCAGGTTCCACTTGGTGCGCGCGTCTGCGGCCAGGTTGCCATTCGGGTCGTCTGCCAGGCTCGGCCGAACGGGAATGCCAACGACCTCGCCCGGCATGCCAGAATCCGGGTGGGCGTTGAGTCCAATGCCGCCCATCTTCACGCCGAGCTTATTGGCCATTCCAGCCAAAGCATTGGTCTCGAGAACATAGAACGGGATGCCGAGGGATCGCGCAGCGATATAGGCCGGCCCGGCCACGTAGCCGCCGGTGCCAAAGACGACATCCGCTTCGACATCCTTGAGTACCTGCTTGGCCTCCCCCACCGCGCGGGAGAGGTTGAACGGTAGCTTGAAGAGCTGCGCGTTGACCTTGCGCGGGATTGGCACGGGGGTAATCAGGCTAAGGTCCACGCCGCGGGCGGGAATGATATCGCGCTCGAGGCCCTTTTCGGTACCGAGAGCGGTGATGCGTGCGCCGTGGCGCTCGCGCAAAGCTTCGCCCACGGCGAGGGCGGGTTCAATATGTCCGGCGGTGCCGCCACCTGCGATGACGACGGAAATAGGCGTGGAATTCATAGCCTAAAGGCTACCAGCGCCGCCTAGCGATAGCGGCGCTCGGCGCGCGGATAGCGGCGGCCGCTTCCGGTTACGGGGCGACCAAAGCGCTCCTCGCGCACGCGGGAGCGCGGCTCCTGCGGGCGGGCGTGACGGCCCTGCTGCTTCTTCTTCGGCTTCGGCACTGGCTGCGGCTCGCCGATGAACAAAAGGCGGTCGAACAGCGGGCGGCCGAAATTCTGCATGGCGGAAATTTGCATCGGTTCGTGACGCGCCACGTTGCACAGGATGCCCATCGAGCCAATCGTGATGATCGCCGCGGTACCGCCGGCAGAAATCATGGGCAGCTGAATACCGGTCACCGGCAGCAGGCCAATGACGTAGCCAATATTCACAAAGGCCTGGGTGACCACACCGATGGTCAACGTTGCGGCCAGCAGGGACTGGAACTGGTTCTGTGCGCGCATCGCGGTGCGCAAGCCCACATAGCCCAGTGCGGCGAATAGCACGATGACGAGCGCACCGCCCCACCAGCCGAGTTCCTCACCCACGATGGCGAAAATAAAGTCATTTTTCGCCTCGGGCAGGTAGAACCACTTGGCACGGGATTGGCCAATGCCAACGCCCCAGAAGCCGCCGTCGGCAAGCGAGAGAAAGCCCTGATAGGACTGGAAACCCGTACCTTGAGTATCGGAGATATTGCCTACGAGGGCATCGAAATAGGTGTGGAAGCGGTTGGACCGGAAGCCGCCAGAAAGGAAGATAAACAGCAAACCGCACACGGCTGCGACGCCGATGGTCGCCGGAACGCGCCAGTCGACACCCGCGAAAATCAGGGTGAAGACAACCACGAGGGCCAAGGACAAAGCCATACCGAAGTCGCCCTGAAGGACGATGAGCAAGAACATAACGCCGGCAATGAGGGAGTACATCATGAAGGGATCCGTCACCTTCATGGATTTGTGCTCCTTATCCGCCAATACGGTCGCACCAAACATGCCTACGGCGACGCGGGCAAGCTCCGAGGGCTGCAGGGAGAACGGTCCCAAGTAAATCCAGGACTGGGAACCTACCTCCTCGCGGCCGGTGCCCACGCCGGGGATCAGCACGGCGATGAGCAAAATGATAGACAAGCCCACAATCCACGGCACGCATTTGCGCAGGGTATGCGGCGACACCTTGAGGCCAAACCAAAAGGCAACGAGGCCCAAGAACACCATCACGCACTGGCGCAATGCCTGGTTCCATACGCCGCCGTCCTCGGTGAGGGAAGTAGCCATGGAGGAAGAAAAGACCATGAGCACGCCGATGCCGACGAGGAAGAAGATGATAAAGCGCAGCAGCTGGTAATCAAGGCCGGCTTCCTGGCGGGCTCGCTCGCGCAGCTCGCGAACGCGGTCGCCAAAACTCTTGGAGCGCGGGCGTTGCTGGGAGGTGGCCGTCATGTGTTCTCCTGATCCTTAAATCTAAAGCTCTACTTACGGGTAAGCTCCCGCGCGGCCGCGGCGAATACATCACCGCGTTGAGCCATGCCGGTATACATATCCAACGATGCCGCAGCCGGCGCCAAAAGAACGGTATCCCCGGCGTCGGCGTGTTGCAGTGCAGCCTCCACCGCAGCGTTCATGGCTGCAAAAGGCTCCTGCGTTTCAATGACGTCCACCGGGGCATGCGGCGCGTGCGCGGCGAGGGCCCGGGCCACCTCTTCCCTATCCACACCTAGGACTACCGCGGCTTTGATGTGGGCGGCGTGCTTGGCGACGAGCCCGTCTACCTCCGCGCCCTTCAACTGCCCGCCGGCAATCCAGACCACGGAATTGAGCCCCTTGAGCGCCGCATCCGCCGCATGTGGGTTGGTGGCCTTGGAATTATCGATGAACGTAATGCCGGAATGCTCATGGACCACAGCGCCGCGGTGCCCGGCGACGGTATATGCGGCCAGCCCCTGCGCAATGGACTCTGGGGTGGCGCCTGCCAGACGCGCGACGCTGGCTGCGGCCGCAGCGTCTAGGACTCCTGCCAGGCCGGCGGGCTCGATGCCCTCTGCGGACGCGAGATCCTCGCGCTTCTCGTTAAGCCGCGAGACAAGACGGCCGGCACTTACGCCCACCTCTCCCTGTGTGGGTTCAGCGGCGGTAAAGCCGTAGAGGTCTGTGGTATCCGCGGCGTAGCGGACCGCCTCGGCGTCATCCTTGCCTACCACAGCGACGTCACCGGAGAGCACCTTGGCCTTTGCGCGGGCATAGGCATCGAATGATCCGTGCCAATCCAGGTGGTCATCAGCCAAATTCAGTAGCACGCCCACATCCGGGCGCAAGTGGCTGGACCAATGCAACTGGAAAGAAGACAGCTCTGCGCAGAGAACGTCGACGCGAGGGGTGGCAGTGAGGGCGTCGAAAAGCGACACGCCGATATTGCCCACCGCCAGTGCGCGGTTGCCGGTGCGCTTGGCATCAGCCTGCATAATCTGGGCCAACATACCGGTAGTGGTGGTTTTGCCGTTAGTCCCGGTAACTACCAGCCAGGTACGCGGCGCGCCGAAGACGCCCGCACGATCCAAGCGATACGCCAGCTCCACGTCGCCGATAACCTCTACCCCAGCGTCCTGGAAAGCAACCAACAAAGGCGAATCGGGACGCCAGCCCGGCGAAGTAACCACAAGGTCAAACTCGCCCTGGGCGGCAGAATCGACGGAGACGGTTGCTACACCGAATTCCTCCGCCAATTCCGCCAGCGCGGTCTCGTTGGAATCTGCCACGGTGGTATCCACCCCGAGGCTTGCCAGCATAGCGACGCAACCGCGCCCCGATACTCCCGCCCCGGCCACGAGCACTCGCCCGCGCAACGAGGATGGCAACTCGGTCATCTCTATTCCTCTTTCCTCGATAAAGCTAAAAAGGCATGAGTTTTAGGAAGCAAAGCCGACGGCAGACAGCCAGTCGCCGTAGAAGATGCATACGCCGGCGATAGCGGCCATGGCGCTGAGCAGCCAGAAGCGGGTGACCACGGCGGTCTCGGCCCAGCCACCATTTTCAAAGTGGTGGTGGATAGGCGCCATGCGGAAAAAGCGCTTACCGGTGCTGCGGAAGACGATGATCTGGATAACTACGGAGACCGTCTCAATCACGAAGATGGCGCCGATGATGATCATGAGCAGCTCGGTGCGAGTGGTCACCGAAAGGCCGGCGACGAGGCCACCGAGCGCAAGCGAACCGGTATCGCCCATGAAGATCTTTGCCGGTGCGGCATTCCACCACAAAAAGCCCAAGCAACCACCCAGGCCAGCTGCAGCCAGCACGGCCAAGTCGAGCGGATCGCGAACTTCATAGCACCCTGCCGCTGGCGACACGGCGCAAGAGTTGCGGAACTGCCAGAAGGAAATCAGTGCATAGGCACCCATCACCATCGCGGTGGTGCCTGCGGCCAAGCCGTCGAGTCCGTCGGTGAGGTTCACGGCGTTCGACCACGCAGCAATGAGTAGGTAAAGAAAGACTAGGAAAACGATGGTGCCAATGACGGCACCGCCCACGGCGATGTCGAAGGTTTCAAAATCGCGAACGAAAGAAAGGTTGGTAGACGCTGGCGTCAATCCGTGCTCGTCTGGGAACTGCAGCGCCAAAATGCCGAAGATGAGCGCCACAGCCAGCTGCCCTACCAGCTTGGCGGTCTTGTTCAGGCCAAGGTTGCGCTTTTTAAATAGCTTGATGAAGTCATCGGCAAAGCCCAACCCGCCAAGGCCCATCGTGAGGAAATAAACCAAGAGACCAGAGGGGCTAAAACCACCGTTGCCAGTCGCGCGGGCATAAATTCCCACTACGAGGTAGGCCACGGTGATAGCCAGCAAAATCGCGAGACCGCCCATGGTGGGCGTGCCGCGCTTGCGCAAGTGCAGTTGCGGCCCGTCCTCGCGAATTTCTTGCCCCTTGCCTACCCCGGAAAAGTAGCGGACCAACATGGGAGTGGTAAAGATCGCGACGAGGAAGCTGAGGATGCCCGCGATAATGATCTGAGTCATTGCTAGAGGTCTTTCTCCTTGTACTGAGGACTAACGGCGATTGAGCTGTTCTGCCACGCGCCACAGGCGCTGGGCATTCGACGACTTGATGAGGACTACATCTTTGGCCTCGCGCCCGGTCCAATCTTCGATGCCGGCAGGCGCTACCCTAATGATGTCTTCGACCGCCGCCGCAGCGGCGTCAACATCCGGGCTGATAGTAGTATTTATACCCCGCGCCTGTGCGGCTTCAACCATGGCCCTCATATTATCGTTGTCTCCCACGGCCACGAGGTGGTCAACGTGGTACTTGGAAAGCACCTCTCCCAATGCGCGGTGGGCGGCCACTGCTTCTCCGCCGAGCTCGCCCATCTCACCGAGCACGGCGATGGCGCGGGCATCCGGTCGGGCGGCCGAGGTATAGGCCAGCGCGGCAATGGCCGCGTGCATGGAATCGGGGTTGGCGTTATAGGAATCATCGATGGTGGTTACTCCATCGCGGCGGGTACGCACGTCCATGCGGTGTTCCGAGGCATTCTGGTGCCCGGATAGCGCATTAGCTACCACCTGCGGGTCCATGCCCGATTCGATAGCAGCCGCGGCCGCTGCCAAAGCGTTAGAAACCTGGTGCTTGCCAAAGACCTGCAGCTTCACCGGAAGTGGGTCCGTTCCCGGAGCATGCAGCACAAACGAGGGGCGGGCGACGTCATCGAGCTGGATATCGCTGGCGTAGTACTGGGCGTCGGAAGCCGGCGGCTTATTGGCCGAGTAGTAGACGACCTTGGCTGAGGTGCGCGGCGCCATGCCGGCGACGAAAGGATCATCGGCATTGAGCACGGCGACGCCGCCCTCAGCTGCCGAGGGCAAGGCTTCCACGAGCTCGCCCTTGGCCTGGGCAATATTCTCGCGTGAGCCAAACTCACCCAAGTGTGCGGTACCGACGTTGAGTACCACGCCGACAGTAGGCGCGGTAATGGTGGTCAGGTGGCGGATATGGCCGATGCCACGGGCAGACATTTCGGCGACTAGGAAGCGGGTATGCTCATCGCAGCGCAAAGCGGTATACGGCAGGCCGACCTCGTTATTAAAGGAGCCGGGAGGAGCCACGGTGTCGCCCTCAGCGCGGAAAATCGTGGCCAGTAGGTCCTTGGTGGAGGTCTTTCCGGCCGAGCCGGTTACGCCCACGATGTCTAGGCCTTGCTCGGCGGTCAGGCGGCGGGTGACCTCCCGCGCGATATCGGAAAGCGCCTGCACCACCGCGGCGGCCGAGCCGTCCTCGTCATGGGCATAGATATCGGCGTTGGCGGCATCGCCGGTAACGCGGCCTTGGGGCTTGACGACGACCGCCGGAACCCCCACCGGCCGCGCCGCCAACACCGCCACTGCGCCCTGCTCGATGGCCTTTTCTGCATAGTCATGGCCATCCACACGGGCACCGGGCAGGGCAAGGAAGAGCCCTCCCTTAGTTACCTTGCGGGAATCGAATTCGATGAACCCGGTAACGCGCTGGTCTGGGTCAGACACGCAATCGAGGCTGCCCCCGGTAATTTCGGCAATATCGGCAATAGAAAGTGGAATCATGTCTACTCCTTCGCATCCCCAAGGGTATCGCGGTGCGGGGTTCCGGCCAGCTTTTCCTCGATAGCGCGGGCCATTTCCTCGCGGTCATCAAAGTGCAACGTCTTTCCGTTCACTAGCTGTCCCACCTCATGGCCCTTGCCCACGACGATGACAGCATCGCCCGGCTCGGCCCAATCGACTACCTCATCGATGGCACGGGCGCGTGAGCCTACCTCGCGGATATCGCCCTGGGGGGCGGCGTCACGCGCGCCCGCCATCACCGCCGCGCGAATGGTGGCGGGGTCCTCGGAGCGCGGGTTGTCATCGGTAACCACGGTAAGGTCAGCGCGGCTGGCTGCGGCTGCGCCCATGATGGGGCGCTTAGAGCTATCGCGGTCTCCGCCGGCGCCGACGACGATGCCGACGCGACCTGTGGTTCCCTCCAGCTGACCACGCAGGGTGTCGAGCACCGCAGCGATGGCCGCTGGCTTATGCGCGTAATCCACCACGGCCACAAAGTCTTGGCCGCGGTCGATGCGCTCCATACGGCCGGGGACTGCGACCTTCTCCACGCCCGATAGGAACTCCGCAGGGTCCTCTCCTACCGCGGTGGCCATGCCGAGCGCCAAGCAAGCATTGGCGATATTGAACTCGCCAGGCAGCGGCAGCCGGAAGGTGAAATCGGCACCGTCATAATTCAGGGCTACCTCTTGGGCACCGGTGGCCTCAGTGGCGGTTTGGCGCGCGCTAATCGTGGCCGCAGCGCCCTGGGTGGCAACCGTAGCAACTGGGTGGCCTGCGCTCTTGGCGACGTCGCGCATGCGCTCGCCCCACTCATCATCGATGCAGAGGACGGCTCGTTCGGCCGCCTGCTCCCCGGCGAAGAGCTTCGCTTTTGCCTGGAAGTAGTCCTCCATCGTGGGGTGAAAATCAAGGTGGTCCTGGCTCAGGTTCGTAAACCCGCCTACCGCAAACCGAGTTCCGCGCACGCGTCCTAGCTCCAGCGCGTGCGAGGACACTTCCATCACCACGTGGGTAACGCCCTCGTTCTTCATGCGCGCGAAAAGCTCTTGTAGGGTCGGCGCCTCAGGCGTGGTGAGCGAGGTGGGAACCGGCGTGCGGTTAATACGGGTACCGGTGGTTCCGATAAGGCCCACGGAGTGCCCGGCGTGAAGCAGGCCGGCCTCCAGCAGGTAGCTGGTGGTGGTCTTGCCGGAGGTGCCGGTAACACCGATGACCGTCAGGTCACGGGTCGGGTGGCCATATATCTCAGCGGAGATTGGACCGAGCACGGCTCGAATATCCTCCACCACCACAATGGGGCGGGTCTCTTGGGCCTCGGTAAGCAGGTCGAGCCCGGCGGCGTCGGTAAGCACAGCTCCAGCCTTGGTATCGCGAGCGAACTGCGCGCCGTGTACGCGCGTTCCCGGCAGGGCGGCAAAGAGCGCGCCTTCCGGCAAACGGGAAGAATCCAGCCCGCACGCGGAGACCTCCACGGAGGCATCACCAATGACGCGCCCACCAGAAAGCTGGGCGAGAGTATCCAAAGAAACGGTCATACTAAGCTCCTATTGTGCCCGCAGGGTCAGCCGCGGTGCTGGTTTCGAAGTCGGAATATTGTCACGATTAAGTAGCCACGAGGCGATATCGCGGAAGATAGGTGCCGCCGACTGGCCGCCGCCTCCATTGTCCTCCACGCCGGACTTGGGTTCATCCAACATGACGGCAACAACGAAGCGCGGATCATCGGCCGGCGCAATGCCAGCAAAGGTGATCCAATAGGCGGAATTCGAATATGCCCCAGTATTTGGGTCCACCTTCTGGGCTGTACCGGTCTTGCCGGAAAGCTGATAGCCCTTAAGCTGCGCATTGCCGGCCGTACCGTTTTGTAGGCCTGCATCATCGTCTTGGAAGACGGCACGGAACATATCCACCGTAGTCTTGGCGGTCTCTGGGCTCACCACCTGGTTCTTTTCCGGTTCCTCTAGCTTTTCGTCCTTGCCGTCCGGCCCCTTGACCGAGTCAATGATGCGCGGCTCGATACGCTCGCCGCCATTGGCCAACGCTTGGTACACGCTGGCCATCTGCAAGGTGGTCCACGACTGGCCCTGACCAATAGGCAGGTTAGCGAAGGTGCCGCCGGACCATTGCTCCAAGTCTGGGACGCTGCCGGCCGATTCGTTCGGCAGCTCAATACCGGTGGTATTGCCCAACCCAAACTTCTTGAGGTACTCGGCGTACTTTTCTTGGCCCAACTTATCGGCGATCATCAAGGTGCCGACGTTGGAGGACTTACCAAAGATGCCGGTGGTGGTATACGGCTCGGTGCCGTGTTCCCAGGCATCGTTGACCGTCACGCCCGCCATATCGATGGAACCGGGGACCTGGTGCACCTCATCCGGGGTGGTCACGCCCTCCTGCAGTGCAGCAGCCGCGGTAACCACCTTGGCTACAGAACCCGGCTCATAAGGGTGGGAGACGCTGCGGTTTTCAAAGTCCTTACCCTCATCAAGCTGATCCTCAACATTCTTATTGGGATCCACGGTATCGGTATTGGCCATGGCAAGGACCTGGCCGGTGGCAGCATCGAGGACCACTGCTTCCGCACCGGAAGCCTTAGAGTTGGCCTTGGCCTTTTCCAGCTTTTGCTGAACGTAGGTTTGCAGGTCCAAATCCAGAGTGAGGGTGACGTCGCGACCATCAACGGTATCCACGACGTCACGCAGAGTGCCTGGGATCACCTGGCCATCTGCGGATACGTCCTCGGTGGACTGGCCGTCAATGCCAGTAAGTTCCGTATCGCGCGCGGCCTCGAAACCGAACTGTCCATGGCCGTCCATCGACACCTTGCCCACAACGTTTTCGCCAATGGCGCCGTTGGGGTACTGGCGGATGTCTTGGCGGTCCGCTGCCACTCCGTGGTACTTATTGGCGATCTCTACGGCAACATCCGGATCGACGTTGCGCACCAGTACCTCATACTGGGTATCGGCCTTGAGCTTATTGAGGATGTCGTCCTTATCCACCTTGGAGGTCGAGGCGCCGGAATCTTCAATCAGCTTCGGGATTCCCTCAGACATGTCCTTGAGGGTCTCCTCCATCTTCTTGGTGAGGAAGATATCCAGCTTCTCATCATCCATGCCCTCGGTCGAGCCATCTTTTTGGGCCTCGATCTCGGCCTTGTCTTTTAGCTCATCGCGCAGGCGGGTCGGCGAGACGGTCAAGGAACGAGACTTCATCGTGTAGGCCAAGCGCTGGCCATCGCGGTCCAGGATTTCTCCCCTACGGGCCGGCTCGATATAGACACGCTCGCGCTGCGTTACGGCCTTGGCGGAAAGGTCTGGGCCCCACACAAGCTGTACCCAGGCCAAGCGGCCAGCGAGGACGACCATCGCCACGAGCACCACGGATACGATGATGCGCAGGCGTTTGCGCATCATCTTCTTTTGCGGCACCGCGGAGCTGGTCGAGCGGCGCGGGCGGCGCCTAGCCTTACTTGGCGTAGTCACAGTCCAGTGTCACCTTCCCTTTTTCCGCCACAATTTCTTGCGTGTATTGATTGTGCCCTACAAAAGTGAGAATGCCCGCGCCACCACGCGCGAGCATCATCTTTTTCACCGATTATTCTTCCCTAGCTACTCGGCGCGGCTGGCATACGGCGCACGGGCTGGAAGGTTGGGTCGCGCATTGTCCTGGGCGGTGCCGGCTGCGCCGGCCTCACGATCCGAATTACGGTCGGCATCGCCACCATTGCTGGTGCGCTGCTGTCCCTGTGGCACGGCATTGAGGGAATCCGACATCCCCTCCGTATCCTTTGGGTCGCTGGAAGCCTGGCCCGGGCGGATTGGTTCACCGTTGACATCAATAAGCTTTTCGGTATCCGGGGTGCCTTCGCGCTTGTCGACGATCTTTCCATCGCCGCCAACTTCCGCAATGCCCGGCTGCTTAGGAATAGCCATTCCCATTTCGTCCGCGCGGCGCGCAATATCAGCAGAAGAGCTGAGATTTTCTGCATCGCGGTTGAGGGTCTCAATCTGGTTATCCAGTTGGGAATCCTGCACGGTCAGCTGCTGGATGGCAAAGGTTTGCTTGGTGGACAGACCCGACAGCCACATGGCCAAGGCCACGCCGACGATTAGCAGCGTGAGGGAAATGACGCCCAACCGGGTAAGGAGCCCGTTCTTCTTCGTCTGCGGCTGCAGCTGGCGTCCGCGGAAGCTCACTACCTGCTTCGAGCCAAGGCGCTTCGTGCTGCGGTGTGGCACGCGCGTGCGGCTCGGAGCACGCTTAGTGCTGGGACGCTCGCGCAGCGCCGTCGGGGCTCCGGTATCGATTCCGGTGGTGAAGTCTCGGCTGGCGCCCATGGTGCGAGTGGCCTCTCTGTCGCGGCTGTCAGTCTTTAGGTGGTTGCGGCGTGGGATGGTGCTCATTGCCTGCCTCCCGGCGGTAGAAATTCTGGCATTCCCTCGAGTCTTTCGATGGCACGAACACGCACCGACGCGGCTCGTGAATTTTCCGCGATTTCCTCTTCAGAGGCCTTTTCCGCCCCGCGCGTAACGATCTTGAACTTCGGCGCGGTGCCTGGCAGATCCATCGGCAACCCAGCCGGCGTCTTGGACGTAGTCAGTTCTTTGAAGGCTGCTTTAACGATGCGGTCTTCCAAAGATTGGTAGCTCATGAATACGGCACGGCCACCTTCCGAAAGTGCCTGGGTTATGACCGGCAGGACATTTTCAATAGCTTCCAACTCACGGTTGACCTCAACCCGCAGCGCCTGGAAGGTGCGCTTGGCGGGGTGACCTCCGGTACGGCGGGTCGCAGCGGGAATGACATCATAAAGTAGCTCAACGAGCCGCGCGGAGTTGACGAAAGGATCCTTGTCGCGCTCTTTCAACACGGCGGAGGCAATTTTTCCCGCGAAACGCTCATCACCATAGGTTTTGAGGACGCGAGCCAAGTCGCCGTGCGAATAGGTATTGAGTACATCCGCCGCAGTAATCCCCTGCGAAGGATCCATGCGCATATCTAGTGGCGCATCCGACTTATAAGCGAATCCGCGGTCAGCTTGGTCTAGCTGCATTGAGGAAACACCAAGGTCAAAAAGGGCGCCGGCAATTCCTACAGTGCGGGCCGAATCAAAGATATCGCCCTCACCTTCCGCGATGGCGCTGCCCAGCTCATCGAATCGCGCATTAATGCCGACAAAGCGATCACCGTAGGGCGCAAGACGTTCGGTGGCATTGCGCAGCGCCTGCTTATCGCGGTCAACACCAATAACCCGCACCTCGGGGAAAGATTCCAGGAAGTAGCGTGTGTGGCCACCGGCGCCCAGGGTGGCGTCGACAAGCACGGCCTTATCCCCCGCCGCTTCTACCTGGGGGCGCAGGAGATCAGCCATGCGCTCGCGCATGACCGGCACGTGGCCGTGGTTTTCGGCCACATCATAATTTAGGTCTTTGGTAGCCATGTCTCCCCGCAACCCCCTTTCTCAAATTCCCTGACTTCCAGTGGTGGAAAGCATGCGAGTGCGTATAGGGCCCTGTCCGAGGCAGGTTTCTGATATCGGGGAAGTACACCAGAATCATCCGCCTCGGACAGAGTCCTTACACGCACTCTTGTGCAGGCTTAGAGCAAGCCCGCCAGCACGTCATCGGCATCTGCTGCCGAATAAGCATCTTCAGTTTGCGACTGGTACTCAGCCCACGCGGCTGCGTCCCAAATTTCGAGAAAGTCCACAGAGCCAACCACAACGCACTCCTTGGACAAATTGGCATATTCCCGATGCCCCGCAGACAACGTAATGCGCCCATGCCCATCCGGCCGCTGTTCGTCCGCACTTGCTGCCAAGTTACGAATGAAAGCTCGTGCTTCTGGGTTGGTTCGAGAAACCGCCGCAGCCTTCCGTGCGCGTGCCGCAAATTCCTCCCGCGGGTACACGGCCAGCGAGTGGTCCTGCCCCTTGGTGACCATGAGGCCACCCGCGAGTTCATCGCGAAACTTTGCCGGAAGCGTAAGACGTCCCTTGTCATCGAGCTTCGGAGTATAGGTTCCGAGAAACATCCCGGCGTCCACCTTCCTTACTCGAAAACTCCGGATTCTCTTACTTCAGAATCGAGGCCCTTGAGCCCCTCTTTCCTCCGCTGCGCCCCACTCTACCCCACTTTCCCCCACCTAACCCACTTAAAGCGGCGTGTCCCCCGGATTACTCTCTATTACTTGCAGCTAGACAATAGTTTTTCCAGTGGGAAGAAATCCCACAAAAGGCCTTGACAGTCTGCCGCAACCACCCCTTTGACCCCACCTGCAACACCAACATAATGAGCCCCACTCCACACACCGACCCCATATGCTGTGTTATCGAGGACTTTTAGCTAAGTCCATGGGGCAACCACCCCACCATTGCCCACCCAGCGCCTCATCCGTGGGGCAAAGTGGGGAATTTTGGCGCGGCACAAAAATCCCCGGTTGACCCTTACTGGGCCAACCGGGGCAAACTAAATTAAAAAGCGCTAACGCTCCTCAAAGCGGCGACGGAAGTTTTCCTCCAACTTGCCGCTGACTCCACCACTGCGGGACGCGGACTTCTTTGCACGAGCGCCGGAATAATGACCCTGGGCAGAATGCCCAGATCCGTCTCCGCGCAACATCCACACGCCGGCGGCAAACATCACCAAAAAGCCCGCGATAGAAAGCACGATAAACCACAGGCTTTGCTGCGCGAGAGCAACACCGCCGACAAGCATGCAAAGGCCAACGACAACGAGCGCTACACCTCGGAGGGTTACCGCACCGCCAGATCCGCCGAACGACGCAGGCTCAGAAACGGAAGCGCCAAACTTAGGATCGTCAGCAAGTAACGATTCCTCAATTTCACGGAGCGTGCGTTGCTCCTGCTCGGAAAGGGACACTGTTCCTCCAACTAGGGATTGAGCTTCGGGCGGTAATAGTTCTATCTATATTAACGCCCAGAATAATCAGTATGTTCCCCAAAAGGTAGTGAGCGCCCCCACGGAGTGACTACGCAGCAAAAGAGCCGAAAGTAGTCCCCGCCTCACTTTCATCCAAAAATTGTGCGGCATGCTGCATGAGGCCATAAACATATTCCTCGCTCGGCGCTTCATCCAGCCCCGAAGACACGCGCGCACGAGTCCGCGAATATCCCTTAAAGGATTCAGCCCACCGCTTGTCTTCCACACCGACGAGCGCTAAACGATCCCATGCACTGGAGGGAAGGCGGCGGCGCCGAGCCACTACAGATGCAGCCACTCGTGCGCCAGCAGTACGTAGAGCCGATTGGTACGCCACCTCTAAGGCTTGATCGAATCGCCCCTCAGCCGCATAACCGCGCGCCACGTCTAATAATTCTCGTGCCTGGAAGAGGAACCGTGCCCGCTTGCCGCCTTCTCGCCCAAGAGAACGGGTACGCGTTGCCGAAATAATCTGTGCCATTGTCTTTGCCCTTAACTAAATAAATAACGTCGTTGAACTGCCCCCGACCCTAAGCAAGCCGCCAGACATTCCACCCTTGACAATAGTTCACGTGTTCGATTTGATCAACGTTGATTGCAGGCCACAACTTAACTGCAGCCCGCTTGTTCGATTCCCTATTGCGACTTTCGAAGAACGGAGTAAGCCTCGCTTTCCCTCCGCTACAGACATCTGGTGTCATAGGAAGTGTGAGCTTTGAAATTCGCCGCCTAACCCCGCCGGAATTCTCCCTGCTAGCCCCGCAGTTGGTGGAAATCTACATCGAGGCAATGCACTACAATCCCGCGATCTTGCATAGCCGCATCTCAAGCTGGCGAAATGACGTGACCCGCCCCGGATTCAGCGCGCAGATTGTCACCCATGACAATGGCATCGTCGGCGTGGCCTATGGGTTCTTAGGCTCCCCAGATAGCTGGTGGGACGCTGAGCTTCGCCGCGGACTCCGGCTACAAGGTGGCCCCACCGAAGAGCAATGGGACATTGTGCGCAACTACTTTGAGTTGGCAGAGATTCACGTCTTGCCGCAGTACCAGGGGCACGGCCTAGGCAGAAAACTATTAGAGGGATTGCTATGGAATGCCCCGGCGCGCTATGCGCTGTTGTCCACGCCCGAGGTACCGAACGAGGATAACGGTGCCTTCCGCCTTTATAGAGCCGCCGGCTTCTTCGATGTCCTCCGTGATCATCTCTACCCCGCCGATTCCCGCCCCTTTGCCATATTGGGCGCGAGCCTGCCGCTGTAAACCTCTGTTATTTCTTGCGCAACCTAGCCGGTATCGTGTGGGGTGTGACTATGCAGAATATTCCTGAGCTTGCGGACATCCCCGGTGCGGTGCGCGAGGAACTCGCCACCTTTCTCGATCAACGCCGAGAGCAGGTGGCCGCAATTGGCGCCCCTGTAACAAAGGCCGTGAGCTTTTTGGAATCCTTCGTGCTTGACGGCGGCAAGCGAGTGCGACCTACCTATGCCTGGGCGGGCTACCTTGCCGCAGGTCAAGGAGAAGAAGATCCCGCGGCTATGCTCCGCGCGGCCGCCTCTTTGGAATTTATCCAGGCCTGCGCCCTTATCCACGATGACATTATCGATGCTTCCAATACCCGTCGCGGCAATCCTACGGTGCACCGGGGCGTCGAAAAGCTGCACCGCGAATCGGAATACTTGGGAGACCCAGAGTTCTTCGGCACCTCCGTAGCGATCTTGGTAGGCGATTTAGCGCTGGTGTACGCAGAGGACATGTTCCAAGATTCCGGCCTGAGTGCGGCCGCTTTGCACCGTGCTCGCAGCCCGTGGCGCGGCATGCGCACTGAGGTTATCGGTGGACAGCTCTTGGACATCTCTTTGGAGGCGGCAGGTTCCGAATCAGTAGAGCTTGCCAATTCCGTCAACCGCTATAAGACCGCCGCTTATACCATTGAACGCCCGCTGCACTTGGGCGCCGCCATCGCCGGTGCAAGCGAGGAACTTATCGCAGCCTTCCGCGGCTATGGGCACGATATTGGCATTGCCTACCAGTTGCGCGACGATCAGCTGGGTGTTTTTGGCGATCCCGCGGTAACCGGCAAACCTGCCGGTGATGACCTGCGCGAAGGCAAGCGAACCGAACTGTTAGCGCTAGCGCTCCAGCGCGCGGATGAGTCTGATCCACAAGCTGCTGCTACCTTGCGCAAGCTCATTGGCCACACCTCAGATCCCCAAGAGCTATCGCGTTTGGCCCAGATCATCGCTGATTCGGGCGCACCAGAAGAGATTGAGCGCCGCATCGATGCCCTAACGCAGTCGGGCCTGCAGCACCTGCGCGCTGCACAGGTGGATCCCACGGTCACCGAAACCCTAGAGCAGTTGGCTATCAAGGCCACTGCTCGCCGCAAGTAGGTTGTGCCGTGGCAAAGACGTACTCTTTTCCCATTCCACGCGCGCTGCCGCTGGGGATATCTGCCTCCTGCATTTTGCTGCTCGCGTCCTTTTCTGGCGGCGCCACCCGCAACCGTGGAGGACTCCTCGAAGCATTAAATATTGGCTTCTTGTCCTATGGGCACGGGCGCAATCTCGGCCTCGCGCTGTACTGGGTGGGTATTTTCCTCTTAGCCGCAGCGTGGGTGCTAGCTGGGCGCACCATCATTCGCCCGCAGCTCAAAAATCCTCTGCCTGAGGGCGGCTTGCGGCACATCCAGCGCCTCCTCATCGCCTGGGTAGCTCCCCTTTTATTAGCCGGGCCATTGGCCTCCCGCGATGTGTATTCCTATCTCATGCAAGGTGCTATGGTTCGCGATGGCTTCGATCCATATACCGAAGGTGCCGCCGTTAACCCCGGACCCTTCCTCCTTGAGGTATCACAAGATTGGCGCAATACCACCACACCTTATGGTCCCCTCCACCTGTGGATAGGAGAACTGGTCACCAGCCTGGTAGGAGATAACGTCACTGCAGGCGTGGTGATCTATAAGGTTCTTTCTCTGCTCGGGTTTATTGCCATCGCCTGGTCAATCCCCCGCATCGCCCGCAAACTCGGCGCGGATCCTGCGGTAGCACTGTGGCTTGGTGTAGCTAATCCAGTTATTATCGTGCACCTTATCGGCGGCATGCATAATGAGTCACTCATGGTGGGGCTCGTGTCTATCGGCCTGCTAGCGGCATTGCATAAGCGCTTCCACGCCGCCCTCATCCTCGTGGGCACGGCCGTGGCTATGAAGGCAACTGCGGTTATTGCGGCACCGTTTATCGTATGGATGATGCCCCACCACTACGCTCCCAAGGGCTCCAGTAAGTGGCGACAACTTGCTGTCTTTGTGCTATCTGGCATCGCCGCACTGGCAGAAATCATCGCCGCAGTAGCCCTCATCACGTGGGTTTCCGGCACGTCATGGGGCTGGCTATCGCAGGTAAGCGGCAATTCCAAGGTGATTAACCCGCTGGCAGGTCCCACCTTGGCCACCGATATTATCTTCCCAGCGGTACAAATATTTATGCCGGATGCGTCCTATAACGCCATCCTGGCCGTCCTGCGCAGCATCGCCATGGCCTGCATGCTCATTGGGCTGGTGACAGTGTGGTGGCTTTGCCGCAAGGACAACCGCGACGCTGTTATGGGCACCGCGGCCGCATACCAAGTTGCCTTCGTTTTCAATGCCGTGACCCTACCGTGGTACTACGCCTCTATCTTTACCCTGATGGGCACCTTCCGGCCGCCGCTCTGGCTCATCAAATTCACCACCGGCGTGGCCCTGTTTATCGGCGTCTCGTTCTCTGGCGATGGCAATCACCAGCTCTACAACTGGTTCTGGGTCATCGGCATGATTGTGGTGGCATGGTTTGCCACCCAGTGGATCTTTGAAGACGTGCCTAAAAAGCGGCAGCCTGCGCGCGCCGAATAACCTCGCGGGCAAGGTGACCGTGCAAAGCATCGATCGGGCGGCCCGGCAGCGAGTCATCCTCGGTAAAGAGATGCTTGAAGATTTCGTCGTCCTTATAGCCGCCGTCTGTCAACACGGTAATTGCCGCAGTTACATGCTTGGCAATGACGCCCTTGTCGTTGAAGAAGGCTAGCGGCACGCGCTTTCCTTCTGGGGAATCCCAGGCAATGAACTTCCGGTCCTGCAGCAGGTCATAAGCGCGGGTGATGGGCAGGTCTAGCTTTTCTGCCACCTGCTGCATGCTGAGCAGTTCTTCGTTAGCGAGCAAGGAATCGAGGGATTTTTCTTGGTTAGTCACGTTCTCTACTTTAACGCGGGCTAGATGATCAGCCATACTGGGAAGCATGACTAGGTTGGAAATTGGTGACGTTCTGGAGAATCGTTACCGGATCGATCGCCCCATTGCCCGCGGTGGCATGTCTACCGTCTATCGCTGCGTGGACATGCGGCTGGGGCGAGCGGTCGCGGCCAAGGTCATGGACGAGCGCTATTCCGATGACCCGGTCTTTATTAAGCGTTTTTCTCGCGAGGCTCGCGCCATGGCCCGCCTGCAGCATCCCAATCTCGTGGCTATTCACGATTTTTCCGCCGACGGCGAGCCCATTTATCTCATCATGGAGCTCATCGATGGCGGTACGCTGCGCGAGCTCTTGGCCGAGGGCGGGCCCTTTCCGGTGCAGGCGGCCACCTCTACCCTGCGCAATGTGCTGCGCGGCTTGGAAGAGGTGCACTCGACCGGGCTTATCCACCGCGACATCAAGCCCGATAATGTGCTTATTACATCCCATCACCGAGTAAAGGTGGGCGATTTTGGGCTGGTGCGTGCCACCAATGCCGAGGCTACCTCGGACATGATTGTGGGCACCGTATCCTACCTCGCACCGGAGCAGGTCACGGGCGAAGAAATTACACCGGCCTCAGATGTCTATTCAGCCGGCATTGTCCTCTTCGAGCTGCTTACCGGCACCGCTCCATTCTCGGGGGATACTCCCCTAGCGCATGCCACGGCCCGCTTGGATTCCGACGTCCCCGCGCCGTCCTCGCGGATTTCTGGGGTGCCCAAGCTTGTCGACGCCCTCGTGGCCACCGCCACCGCCCGCGATCCCCGCGAGCGCTTCGCCGACGCCGGAGAATTCCTCGAGGCGCTCGATGATGTTTGCCGAGAGCTCGATCTTCCGGACGTGACCATCCCCGTGCCAAGGAACGCTGCCGCGGCGCGCACGGCACAAGCACCCACGGATTTTTCGGGCACTGGAGCCACGGAAATTTTCGAACCCACCCGCAGCATTCCTCAGGGTGAAACGGAGCATCTCGACGGCGGCCCGACTGAAGTCATCCCGCCGCAGCGCCTTAGCTTTGAGACGAAACTGGATTTGCCACAGGCCGGGGCCGCTCCAGAACCGGAGCCGCAATCATTGTCACGCCCCCAGGCACAGCCGTATTCCGCGACCGAGCCCCCACTCGAACCATTTGGGCCGGCGGCTGCCTCTGCGCCTGCACCGGTACCTGCTCCTGTCCCCGAGCAGCCGGTCCAGAGCGCGCATGAAGAACCCGCCGAGCGTCCGCTGACCAACCGCAATCCGCTGTCACTAGTGCTGTACTTAGTAGTGGTCGCGATTGCGGTGGGCGCGGTGGCTATCGGCGGGTGGTGGTTCGGCTCCTCGCTCTACGGCATGACGCCGAACCTGTGGATTTAGTTACGTAGCATCTCCGCGATGAGGAAGGACAGCTCGAGCGACTGCTGAGTATTAAGGCGCGGATCCACGGCCGACTCGTAGCGGCCCGGCAGATCCACGTCGGTAATGTCCTCGGCGCCGCCCAAGCACTCGGTGACGTCTTCACCGGTGAACTCAAGGTGTACGCCACCCGGGTGGGTACCCAGTTCGCGGTGAACCTCGAAGAAGCCTTGGACCTCATCCACGATCTTGTCAAAGTGGCGAGTCTTGTAGCCATTAGAAGCGGTGAAGGTATTGCCGTGCATCGGGTCGGACTGCCATACCACCTTGTGGCCGGAGTCTTCCACTGCCTTGACAATGGCAGGCAGAACCGTGCGCACCTTATCGTGTCCCATGCGCGAAATCATGGTCAGGCGGCCTGGCTCGCGATTCGGGTCCAGCCTTTCCGCGTACTCCACGGCCTGCTCCGGGGTGACGCCCGGTCCCAGCTTGATGCCCACTGGGTTACCAATCATCGCCGCAAAGTTCACGTGGAAATCTTCGATGCCACGCGTGCGCTCACCAATCCATACCTGGTGTGCGGAGAGATCGTAGAGCTTGGTATCGCCGTTATTGTCCTGACCCAAGCGCAGCATGGAGCGCTCGTAGTCCTTCAGCAATGCCTCGTGCGAGCAGTAGATATCGGCCGAGCGCAGGGTGTCATCGTGCACGCCACAGGCATTCATGAAGTTCAAGCCGTTTTCAATCTCCCGGGCCAAGTCCTGGTAGCGGGCACCAGCGCGGGAATTGCGCACGAACTCGCGGTTCCACTCATGCAGGCGATAAAGATCCGCAGTGCCGGAAGAGGTCAAAGAACGCACGAGGTTCATTGCCGCCGAAGAGTTCGCGTAAGCGCGGATCATTCGGGCCGGGTCGTGGCGACGAGCCTCATCGGTGGGCTCCACGCCATTGACAATGTCACCGCGGTAATTCAACAAACCATTGGAGTCCGTATCGGAAGAACGTGGCTTGGCGTACTGGCCAGCGATGCGGCCGAGTTTAACCACGGGAACGGATGCGCCGTAGGTCAACACCACGGCCATCTGCAGCAGCGTTTTCACATTGCCACGGATATGCGGCTCAGTATTGGACTCAAAGGTTTCCGCGCAATCGCCGCCCTGGAGCAAAAAGGCGTTACCCAAGGCAACGTCTGCCAGCTTCTTCTTGAGCGCCTCGATCTCGGGCGCAACCACGATGGGCGGCACGGACTCGAGAATCTTGCGCACGTTATCGGCCTGGGAAGTATCCCAGCTGGGCTGCTGCTTTGCGTCACGCTTGATGACGTCCTGGAAGACCTCGTCGATGCCGGCGGGCAATGGCGGAAGGTCTGGCAGAACGCCTTGCGGAATATCTACTGTCCAACTCACACTGCTATTTAACCATCAAGCGCCTATCGCGAGTTAGTTAAATTCTAGATATTAATTCTATTACCCTTAGACAGCGGAAGCACCTGGGCGCAGGCTCGGAACTTGGCGAGGTTATGGCGGGCGTCGACAAGCGCATCGTGATTGCCCTTAGGCACGGCCGGCAGGCTCGGTCGCCCTGCAAATTCCCAATACTGCTTCAGCTCGCGGGTATAGCGTGGCATGCGCTTGGGCAGTCCGGCCATATCGCCCCACAGCTGCGCCAAAACCACATGATCATAGGCGCCCACCCACGCCCACAGCTCTACCGGAGTTGAGCTCTGGGTAAGAAACTCGAAGACCTCCGCGCGAATGGTCTCCAGAGGCTTCCATACTGGGTCCCGCGGGCTGGGCAGCTTGGCCAGTACATTGTCTTTGACCCAAGAATTGGCCTTGGACGGATCGAAATCCGTAGACACGGCGTAGTACTCGCTGCCATTCTCACCGACGATGCCGATGGAGACCAATTCAATGGTTTGTCCATCTTCGATAAATTCGGTGTCATAGAAGTAGCGCACGTCTCCCAAGCCTAGCGCCGCCTAGTCTGCGGCGATAAATTGGCCCCTTCAAGAGACGGTTGTACACTTCTGGCGTGAAGAAATCTTTGTGGTTTACTGCTTTGCCCTTGTGCCTCTCTGCCCTCGTGGCCCTTTGGTGGCTCATCGATATCCCGGAGCTTTTCTCCGGCAAGTTCTCCACCTACTACCACATTGACCTCGATGTTTACCGCGAAGGTGGAGCCGGATTTGGCAGCGACCTCTACGCCAAGGACTACCTCGTCGGTAGCAATCGCGATGTCTCTCTTCCCTTCACCTATCCGCCCTTTGCGGCGCTGCTTTTTGCCCCGCTGAGCTGGATTCCCCTCACCACCGCGAGCATCCTCGTATCTGTCGCCTCCTTTCTTGCCCTGTGGGTCTGCGTTGCCCTGGTCCTGCGCTCTCTTGGCTGCCCGGGATGGGCAGGCTGGGCGCTTCTAGCGGCGATGCTTACTGAACCGATTACGGAGACCTTCAGCTTCGGGCAGGTCAACATCCTGCTCACCGCACTCGTAGTGGTCGATATTCTCTGGCTGCGCCCTGGACACGGCAGGGGCGTGCTTACCGGTATCGCTATAGCGATCAAGCTCACCCCTGCGGTATTCCTTGCCGTATTTTTCGTCCGCCGCGAATGGCGCGCATTTTTCAGCGCCCTCGGTTCCTTTCTGGCAGCAGGGCTCATCGCCTTCGCCTGCAATCCACATAGCTCCATCCAGTACTGGAGCGAAACACTGCGCGATTCCAACCGCATCGGTGGACTTGCCTATAGCTCCAACCAATCTCTGCGCGGTTTCTTTAGCCGCCTAGCCCCCGACCACGCTGAAAAGCTGTGGCTTGTGGCCGTCGTCCTCGTCGTTGCCATCGTGTGGTTTGCCATGGAGCGCCTCTCCCACGAGAACCAGGCGGTACTCATGCTGCTGGCCGCTTCAGTATCGCTCCTGTGCTCGCCCGTGTCATGGTCACACCACTTCACCTGGCTGGTATTGGCGGGTGTGCTGCTAGTGGCGCAGCGCTACTGGGCGCTCGCTGCGCTGACGTGGCTCGCGCTTTTGGCCCGCGGACATTGGCTTGTCCCCCATGCCAATGACCAAGAGCTGAACTGGGAATGGTGGCAGCATATTGTGGGCAATGACTACGCCATTGTTACTGCGCTGCTGGTTCTTTGCTCGCTACCATTGGCTCTACGACGGGCCGGCGCTTATCAATCCGCGGCGGAACCAGCGTCCAGCCAAGGATAGGCACCTTCCCGAGCGCCCAAAGCGCTACCGATGCCGCAGCGGAGTAGAAGAAACACATTCCGATCCAGGACCAGGTATTTTCCATCGGCCACTGGCCAGCAAGGCTCACCACATAGTCGCGGTGGGCCATGAAGAAGCCGTACCCCAGCGTCATGCCGATCGGGTGGGCCAAGTAAATGGGCAGGGTATGCCGGCCCACGAACTTTACAAAAGTAGACAGCGCCGGAACATGACTAATAAGGACAGCACCGACGATGCCCGCTGGGGTTTCAAGCGTCTGCTCCGCAAAGCGGATCAGCAGGTCTAGATCGCCTCGGCCAAGAATATCCCCGCCTGGCAGTGGCCACTGCACCGCTACCTCGCCTTCGACGGCATTCCAGGTGTGCCGGATGGTAAGTCCCGCGATGTAGCTGATGATTGCCGCACCATATGCCCACATAGAGGCCTTGCGGAAGGTGCCTTTGAAGGGTGCTTCGGCGGCGTCGGCAAACCGCGTAATAGGCCCGCGCAAATAGGCCGCACCGACGAAGATGGGCAAGAACATGATTGCCTTGCCAATAAAGTAGTAATGATGCTGCCACGCTATAAACAGCAGCGGCGCAAAGCTCAGGCCAATGCCTGCCCACGCGGGCAACTTGCGTACGGCCCACAAAAATATATTGAAAAAGATAAGCGCGTGAATGAACCACGCCATGGTATGGCCTAGCAGCAGGTTATAGAGCAGATCCGTAAGCTGCAGATAGGGATCACCAAATACCCAGTGGTACTCGATGCGCTTAGTCCACAGCTCAACGGTCATCCACACCGTATAGGGCACGAGAAAAAACCACAGGCGGCGGGTAAAAAGCTCGCTGAAAGAATAGCGAAAGATCTTGGTAGAGAAATAGCCGGATACGAGGAAAAACAAGGGCAGGCGAAGGGGATCCAGCCACATGTTTAGGTCAGCCAACCACGTTAGCTCACCTTCCGGAACCACCAGCGTGACGTGCAAGAGCACCACGCCGATAATGGATACGCCTTTAGCGGTATCTGGCCAAGCTAAGCGGGCCTTGGGAATAGTGATTACCTCCCCTTGTATTCAGCGCCGGCGGGGTAACCATGGCCGGCTTTGAGCGAAGCCTTCACATCGGAGGCGTACACATCAACATAAGGCTGATCACTCAGCTCGGCCAAATTGCGCATCACAAAGTCGGTGAAGGCGCGAATAGTGTCATGCTCGGCCGGATTCATCCCGCGCTCCTTGGCCCACTCATGCGGCCAGATGGGGTCTCCTACCCGCACGCCAACCTTGAAGGGGCGGGGAATCCACGAGCCAATGGGATTGGCCTTGCGCGAATTGATCATCGCGATGGGAAATACTGGCTGATTAGTCTCCATGGCGATGCGCGCCATGCCGGTGCGTCCCCTGTACACGCGGCCATCTGGGGAACGAGTTCCTTCCGGATAGATACCGAAGAGATCGCCACGGGACAAAATGCCTTCTGCGGTTTCCACGATGGCGTCGCCAGCGTCCTCGCTATCGCGCTCGATGGGGACCTGGCCTACCGAGGTAAAGAACCACTTTTGCAGGCTACCAACAAGACCCGGAGTGGTGAAGTATTCCGACTTAGCCGGAAACGTTATCTGGCGCGGACACACCAAAGGAAAGAAGAAGGAATCCATAACCGCCTGGTGATTCGACACCAAAATCGCAGGACCCTCAGCGGGGATTTTCTCGATGCCCTCGGTCCACGGGCGATTCCATACTCGCAGGGCGGGTCCGAAGAAGATGTGCTTAAAAGTCCAGTACCACTTGTTTTTCATCGCCAGGTCGTCCTTTGTTAGTTTTAACGGCCACTGCGGGCCAAATCGGCTACGCCAATCATACCCGCTGCCGACCCTAATTCTGCGGTGGCAACACGTGCGAGGGGGCGATGCCCTGCCCCGACAATATCCTGTCCCATGGCTTGGGCAGCGCCCTCGAGGTAGAGGTCCGCATCTTGGGATACGCCGCCGCCGAGCACGATGAGCTCCGGATCCAAAACATCAGCAACAATGGATAGGCCCTGGCCCAGCCACCGGCTGAAGTCTTCCATTACCGCTACGGCAAGCGGATCTCCACGGCGCGCCGCTTGGGTAATTTCCTTACCGGTGGGCTCAGCCGGCAGCGAGGTTTCATAGCTCCCACGCAAATCGGCGCAGGTATCCGGCAACGCGGTGCCGGAGGCATAGCGTTCCAAGCAGCCGCGCTTGCCGCAGGAGCACTGCCGACCATTAGGGACTACCACGATATGCCCAAATTCTGGGGCGGTGCCAAACGCGCCGCGGTAGATGGTGTCATGCGTCATCAGCGTGGCGCCGATACCTGTTCCTACCGCAAAGAAAACCCAATCCTCCGCTCCGCGGCCAGCACCAAAGCACCACTCACCCCACGCGGCGGAATTTGCATCATGCTCCAACCGCACGTGCATACCGAGCTTCTGCGAGAGTGATTCCCGCACTTTGGCGTGCCGCCAGGGAAGGTGCGGGGCGAAGCGCACTACCTCGCACGTAGGATCCAAAAATCCCGCCAAGGCGAGGCCAACGGCGTCCACCTCATAGTCAGCGCGCAGCTCATCGACGATGCCCACAATGTCCGCTTCCAGCTGCTCTGCGTCCATGGAAGTAGGAACCGTGCGGCTCGCGAGAATCTCACCCTCCCGAGTGATCACTCCGCCGCGCACGTTGGTGCCACCGACGTCGAAGCCGATAGTCAGATCGGCGGAGTTGTTCTTAAGCATGCATAACAGAATATACCGACAACCGGGTTAGGGTCACATCAAGACATCAGCTGCCGCAATCGCTGCCCCATTATCCGCCACGTCCAATTCTCTTCCACATGGCGACGCCCCGCCTGCCCCATGCGAAGCCTACGCTGCGGGTCAGCCAAGAGAGCTTTCAACGCTCCAGCTAGTTCCGGCACAGATCCGCCCTTGACGACGACCCCCGTTTCCCCCGTCACCGTCTCCGGTGCACCACCGGAGTCTCCAGCGACAACCGGCAGGCCGCACGCTTGCGCCTCCAAATAGACGATTCCCAAGCCCTCGACGTCAAGCCCTCCGCCGCGAGTGCGGGCCGGCATGGCAAAAACATCCGCTGCATGCAATGCAGTCTCAATGCTTTCTGCTTCTTGGATCACTGCGTCCGGGCAGTACATTTCCGCCAGTTGCTCTAGGGCCGCGCGATAGCGTCCGCGGCCTATGAGCAGTAGCTGTGCATCTGGGAAGTCCTCGCGCACTAAAGGCATAGCGCGGAGCAGCTGGTCTTGACCCTTGCGCGGGACAAACCGTGAAATGCAGACGATGGTCGGCCCTGCAACCCCGAACTCTGCCTTCGCCGCTGCGCGGTTCTCTGGCGTGGCTGGAGAAAGGCCTTCCACGCTCACTCCGGAAGGCAGGTGCTCCCAGCGCGGATTCGGTCCAAATGGTCGACGCAACCGACGCAGGGTGTAGTCAGAAATATAGGTAATCACGTCAGCATTGTCACCAATGCGGCGCAGGCACTGCCGAGCAACGGGCACCATTGACCACCCCACTTCGTGCCCGTGCGTCGTAGCTACCACACAGGTCGCCCCCGCCTCCTTTGCGGCCTTGCCCATCAAAGCAAGGGGCGCGGCTGCACCAAACCATACGATGTCAATATTTTCTGCGCGGATGATCTCCTGCATCCGACGCACCGTGGCGGGCGTCGGCAACATCACGCGGCGAGGCCAGCGGATGACCTTGTAGTCCACCCCAGCATCGAATTCCGCCGGCGATTCCTGGGTTGAGGCGAAGACCACGACATCGCGCGGATCTAAGGTCGCTACGAAATCGCGCAGGTAAGACTGAATCCCGCCAATCTTGGGCGGGAAGTCATTGGTTACCAGCAGAACGCGGGCCACTTAGTACCGCGCCGTTCCGGTAATCGGCATGGACTTCAGCGGTACTACCTGAACAGGCACGCCATAGGTAGAGGCATGGACCACCTGACCATTACCGATGTACATGCCCACGTGAGTTACTCCCGGGTAATAGCCCACGATATCGCCCGGCTGTAGGTCTTCCAGCGGTACCGATGTGCCACCGGCAATCTGAGCTTGGGACGTACGCGGAATGGACTTGCCAATCTGCTGATACACCCAGAACATCAATCCAGAGCAGTCGAACTGATCGGGGCCAGCCGCACCCCAGCCATATGGAGCGCCCAGCTTCGACAACGCTGCGGAAGCAGCGCCGTCTGTGACCTCGCCCAAATCCATATCCGGCTTATCAGATCCGCCGAACTGGCCTTCCCAGGCCTCGCGCTGCTGCTCATCGAGAGCGTCCACCTGCTTCTCGATGTCCTTTTGCTGCTTTTCCAGCTCCTCTTTCTCCTTGAGGAGCTCTTCACGCTGCTCTTCCAGCGCCTTCTTTTCCTCGCGCACCTTCGCGGCGGCGTCGGCAGCCTTATGCTTTTCCTCCTCCGCCATGGAAGCGGCATTAGCCTTTGCATCAAGAATGCGCTGGGCCTTGCGGGAAAGCGCGCCGAGGTAGCCCATGCGCTCTACGGCATCGGAGGGATCTTCTGCAGCCAAGGCACCAGACACTGCCGAACGGGAATCACCGCGGTAGCGCGACTGTGCGATGCCATTGACACGGTCCTGCTGGGTGGAAACATCGCCCTTCGCCTCGTCCGCACGCGTTTGTGCCTCAGCGGCGACCTCCTCAGATTTAGCGACCTCAGCCTGCTTTTCCTCGAGCTTGACCTCAAGCTCTTTTACTTCTTCATTCTTGGCAGAAACTTTGCGCGCAACTTCGCCAACGCGCTCTACCAAGGCGTCCACATCTTCGGTGGCGCTCTCCTGTTGTGGAGCCGCCTCCTGCGCAAGAACCTGCGAAATCCCAGAAACCGACGTAACAGCAAGAGCCGCTGCAAGTGCAGCTGCAGGAAGTACTCGTTTAGACACGTAAGGACCCTTAGACTAAGAAAATTTTAAAAATCGTACTAACTATAGCGGGTTTTACCCCCTAATGCACGACAAAGCCCTCCCCGCGAAGGGGAGGGCAAGATCCGCTGCTTCTTAGAAGCGAACTGCGGAGTGAATCGGCATGTAGTTCAGGTCGCGCTCCTGAACCGGGACGCCGGAGTTAAGGGCGTCGATGATGGTGCCGTGGCCGGTGTAGATACCAACGTGGGAAGCACCACCGTAGTAAGCGATGATGTCACCCGGCTGCAGCTGATCCAGGGATACCGGGGTACCGGCGGCAGCCTGTGCCTGAGAGGTACGCGGGATCTGCTTGCCAGCCTGAGCGTATGCCCAGCTGGTCAGACCGGAGCAGTCAAAGGCGTTCGGGCCAGCGGCGCCGTATACGTACGGGGAGCCGATGACGGAGCGCGCTGCAGCCAGTGCCTTCTGGCCAACGGTCTGCTGTGCCGGAGCGGCCTGCTTGTGGCCAGCTGCTGCGTAGTTGGTGTTCTGCTGGTTAGAAACCTTACCCAGGGACGGAACGTAGCGGTCGATGTTCGGAACCTGGTCAATGTTCGGGACGTTTTCCAGACCTGCCACCTCAAAGCGGTAGTCAGTATTAGGTACGACGACCTCTGCTGCCTGTGCGACGCCCGGTGCGACGACGGCGGCGGTTGCAGCCAGTGCTGCAGTAGATGCGATGCGACGGGTGTTCTTCATGCCCTGACGACGGTGCTGTGCCATGAGTAAAACTCCAAATCTTCCTGCGCGCCTACTCCCTTTGTAAAGGAAGCTCTGACCCTGGGGGACTAGCGTTCGTTGGGAATCCGTTCCTTTAGGATTTCCTCCACTCGGCCCCTCAGTAGGAGGGGCCAGATGCGGCGCTGTAATTCTTCTGTTTAGATTGAGCACCTTTTCGGGCGGTAACTCAATGTCTCGAATAGGTTACGAAATCATCACAAGCAATGTCCATTCGCGACACCAAAATAACGTTTGTTATCGCTTCGTTACCTTCTGTTGACCTTGTCGAGATTTAACCTCCACATCGACGCTAGTTCCCACCAGAACTTGATGCTTTAAGTTCACAAGCTGCACAAACGACAGAGGATGGCAGACACCTGACCAAGAAATACCCTTACTAAGAAAACGATTAACAATTAAGAGGATTCTAAATTGTGACTTTCAGCACTAAGGCATATTGGCAGCCCCATCTCCCCCACCAATTTACTCCTTTACCGCACGCCTAGAGCCTTGTTTTCATCGCAACTGCGCCCTGCTTTGCCGCCTTTCCTTGCGGTGGTTCTAGCTAAACCGCTTTCCGACGCCCCTTAAGGCGCTCAATCGACGAGCGCAGCGTGCCTCAAGCCAATAGCCTTTCGGCATTCACACCTACCTGAGCCCACGCACTAGGCTCCTAAGGCTGTAAATCACGAGAGAACCACTAAACTCCGACAATACGAGCACCAGAACGTGTACTAAACCGACTGCACAACAACTTTCAGCAGCACTTCTTCAGATGCTCCAAGATTCATAAAGATTCTCAGGCACGCGACGCCCCCTTCGACAACTCTCGTAGCAGCCAGAAAAATGAGGACTGCGTTCGGAATCGATCTGTATATACGCAAGACCCGCCCTTGCTCCTTCAACAAGAGCAAGGGCAGGTCTGTGAGCGCGTTTCGAGTAGTCCTCAGGAAAAGCGGTTAGATGCGGCCGTTTTCCTCGTCCTCACGACGGTTAGCCTCGTTAAGGCGGCGGAACATCTCCGCTTCCTCGTCGTGATTATCGGAGTGGATTTCGTGTACTCGGCGCATGAGGGCCGAGTCATCAGGGCTGAAGGTGCCCTGGGTCTCGGAATCAGCGAGGCCGAGGTGGTTCAGCTGCTTCGGCACCTGAGCACCTGCGTACTCGAGCGGAACCGGGTGTCCATCGGCATCAACCGGGCCGAGCGGCTGGTGAACCTCGATGAAGGCACCATTCGGCATCTGCTTGATAACGCCGGTTTCAATACCGTGCTCCAGCACCTCGCGGTCAGAGCGCTGCAGACCAACACAAATGCGGTAGGTCATGAAGTACGCAATCGGAGGCAGCACGATGAGGCCGATACGACCAACCCAGGTCATAGCGTTCAGCGAAATCTGGAAGAAGTGTGCCACGTGGTCGTTACCACCGGAAAGGGTAACCAGCAGGAAGAACACGATCGCAGCCGCGCCGATAGCGGAGCGGGTAGGAACATCGCGCGGACGCTGCAGCAGGTTGTGGTGTGCATCGTCGCCGGTGAACTTCTTCTCCAAGAACGGGTACGCCATCAGCAGGACGACCATGAGGCCACACAGCAGGGCTACCCAGAACGCGGAAGGAATGGTGTAGTTGCCGATGTAGAGCTCCCATGCCGGCATGACACGAGCAACACCGTCAGTCCACAGCATGTAGATATCTGGCTGGGAACCAGCAGAAACCTGGGATGGGTTATAAGGTCCGAGCGTCCAGATTGCGTTGATGGTCAGCAGACCAGACATCAGCGCCAGTACGCCAGCAACCATCATGCCCATGCCGATAGCCTTAGTGGCAAAGACCGGCATAATGCGCACACCAACCACGTTGTTCTCTGCACGACCCGGTCCAGGGAACTGGGTGTGCTTCTGGAACCAAACCATAATCAGGTGGGCTGCAATCAAGCCAAGGATGATGCCCGGAATAACCAGAACGTGCAGGATGTAGAAACGATCCAACATCAGGTCAGACGGGAAGTCACCGCTAAAGATTGCCCAGTGCAGCCAGGTACCGATAATCGGCAGGCCCAGGATGATGGCGGACATGATTCGCAGACCAACACCGGAAAGCAGGTCGTCCGGCAGGGAGTAACCAAGGAAGCCCTCGATCATGCCCAGCAGGATAAGTGCGCAACCGATGATCCAGTTTGCCTCACGCGGACGACGGAATGCGCCGGTGAAGAAGATGCGCAGCATGTGCGCAACCATGGACATCATGAACAGCAAAGCTGCCCAGTGGTGCATCTGGCGCACGAACAGGCCACCACGAACTTCAAAGGAGATATCCAGCGCAGTGGCGTATGCGCGGGACATTTCTACACCATTAAGCGGTGCGTAGGTGCCGTCGTAAATGACCTTGGTGATGGACGGGTCGAAGAACAGCGCCAGATAGATACCGGTCAGTACAAGAATGATGAAGCTGTATAGCGCCATCTCACCAAGCATGAAGGACCAGTGGGTCGGAAAGACCTTGTTCAGCTGAGTCCTCAGCACGCCGGCGGCGCTATAGCGCTCATCCATATTGTTGCCCATTTGGGCGAGTTTATTGCTCATTATGACTTACGCTCCCAGAATGCCGGGCCGACAGGCTCAATGAAGTTGCCCTGTGCAACGAGGTAGCCCTCGTCATCCACCGTGATAGGCAGCTGTGGCAGTGCACGGGCAGCCGGGCCGAAGACCGGCTTTCCGTAGTGCAAAGCGTCGAACTGCGACTGGTGGCACGGGCACAGGATTCGGTTGGTCTGCGCCTCATACAGAGAGGTCGGGCAACCGATGTGGGTACAGATCTTGGAGTAGGCGTAGTAATCGCCGTGGTGGAAGTCTTCCTGACCTTCGCGCTCGATTGCCTTCTGGGCGTCGTGGTGACGCAGGCGAATCAGCATGACCGCATTGCGGTTGCCGTGAATCGAGTGCATGTGGTGCTCGTAGACATCGCGCTCGGCATCGTACTTGTCGCCATCGTTGACGTCTTCTTCTGCCAGCGGGAAGACGGTCTCCATGCCGCCTGCTGCCAGATCCTCCGGGCGCACACGAACCAAGCGGGTAACACCCTTGGTGCTGTAGTGCTCACCGGTTTCGCCAGAATGCTTCTCGGCGATAGTGCCGGTGTCGCGCGCCAGGTAGAGCTTGACGCCTTCATTGTGCAGGGTCCAACCGGAAGTCCACAGGGTGCCGTCGCCGGCATAGTTCATATTGTGGCGAACCTTCCAGGGGTTCTTGATTGCGCCGCCAAGCGGAGCAATCACGGTTAGACCGAACAGAACGCCGGCGCCGCCCAGCAGACCTTGGACGGTCTTGCGGCGACCCAGAGTCGAGGTCTTCCAAGAATCGTTCAGAAGGGCGGTCAGGGTACGGCGATCAACCTCTTCGGAAGGACCGTCGTGACGACGCTGCACGGAAATCTCTTCTGGGAGAATCTTCTTAACGTACTGAACGATGGCGATGCCCAAGCCGCAAATTGCGAGGGCAGCAGTAATACCCAGCAGAGGGGTGTAGAGAGTGTGCCAAATATGGCCCTCCTCCCCTAGCTGCTTGTACTGCCACGGCCAGAACAGATAAACGCCGAGGAACCCGAGACCGCCAATGACGGACAGGAACAACCAGATAGCAACGTTACGTCCAGCGCGCTTTTCAGCTGGGTCACCTTCGACTGGGAAACGTTCCTTACGGAACGCAACGGTGACGTCATCGAGCTCGGTACCAAGAGCAGCGAGTTCATCGTTGCTCATCCTGTCGAGCTCAGCGTTAGTGTAATTCTTCTTCACATTGCTCATGAGCGCGATCCAATCCACATAGCGGCAGCGCACAGGGCGCTAATACCGATAATCCACATTGCCAGGCCTTCCGCTACTGGGCCGAGACCACCAAGGTCCCAACCTGCTGGGGAAGGAGTTTCCTTTGCAGACTTGAGGTAGGCAATGATGTCCTTCTTCTCATCTGCGGTCAGCTGGCGGTCGGAGAACTTAGGCATGTTCTGCGGACCTGTCAGCATTGCCTGGTAGATCTCCTGCTCGCTTGCCGGAGCCAGCTCCGGAGCGAACTTACCGGAGGACAGAGCGCCGCCCTGGCCGGTGAAGTTGTGGCAGGAAGCGCAGTTCATGCGGAAGAGCTCGGAGCCCTTCGCTACGTCTTCTGCCTGGATTTCGCCATTGTAGTTAGCACCACGCAGCGATTCCTGAGCAACGCTTCCGTCGTCGTTGTAGACAATGTCTGCGCCGCCACCGTTGGCTGCAACATATGCAGCAAGAGCCAGAGTCTGCTGCTCGGTGTAGCGAGGAGCCTTGCGCTCTGCTTGGGCGTCGTTAGACATCATCGGCATACGGCCGGAGTGCACCTGGAAGTACACGGAACCAGCACCGATACCGACGAGGGACGGACCGCGACCTTCGATGCCCTGCAGATTGGCACCGTGGCAGGTGATACAAGCGGTGTCATAGATGTCCTTACCCTCTTGGACGAGGGCTTGGTCATCTTTTTCCGCCGTGGCGACCTGTGCGTCCGGGGTCAAGGCAGAAGCCAAGACGCCCGCACCGGACAGGCCAATCGCCAAAGCGAAGCCACCGGCAAGGGTGCGCTTCGCCTTGCGGCGACGGCGGGTCTTCTTAGCCGCCGCAGTGGTCTGCTCCACTGCCACGGACTGCGAATTGTTATCCATCATTTTCCTTTAGATAACTCGAACACGGGAGGACTGTTTGGGGATTGTGGCCAGTGCTACTGGACCAAGTAAATAACGGTGAAAACGCCGATCCACACAACGTCAACGAAGTGCCAGTAGTAGGACACTGCCATTGCTGCGGTCGCCTGTGCCGGCGTGAACTTGGACTTAGCAACGCGCGCGAGAATGATTGCAAAAGAAATCAGACCCGCGGTCACGTGCGCAGCGTGGAAGCCGGTGATGATGTAGAACACCGAACCGAAGACGCTGGACTGCACAGTCACACCTGCGTGAATCAACTCGGTCCACTCAAACGCCATGATGCCCAGGAACACAACGCCCAGTACCAGCGTTACGGTGTACCAGAGTCGAAGCTTGTAAACGTCACCCCTTTCTGCGGCAAACACGCCGAACTGCGAGGTCACAGAAGAAGAAATCAGCACTGCCGTAATGAGGAAACCCATGGGCAGGTTGATATGGGCGGTGTGCTCCGCCCAATCGCCTTCCTGACCGTTTGCTCGCGAGGTAAACCACATCGCGAACAGTCCGGCAAAGAACATCAATTCCTGAGACAGGAACACGATAGTGCCGACACTGACCATATTGGGTCGGTTCAGTGAGGCAGCACGTGGTGCTGTCATACCTTGGTTAGAAACTACGCTCGTCACAGTGGCTATTATGGCCGTTCCGGGCGCTGAAGTCACCTCGATTCCCCCCGCTTTCTCCATTCTTTTTTGATGCTTCGTCCAGCAAAAGGCCAGCAAGTCAGAGTCAAAAACTTTATTTTTCCAAACGGGAACTTTTCGCCCCGCTTTCCGACGTCCCATTGATGCAGGTGACACCACACGTCGGGCCCTACCCTGAAATTCCGAAGCACCCCGGCCACCCGACGCCTCCACTTATCGATGCACCAGTCCGTGTACCCGCCCCCGTTGCCTGGAGAGATAAATCACACTCCACGAGCTCCCTAAACGCCCCGCTTTACAACTTTCGAACGACCCCCGCAAAAATCGGCTCCTACGTGCCAGAATGCAGAAGAAGTGCCATCGCGAACATGCAGCAAGATCAGCCACTCCTCCCCCACCGGTAAAACTTTTGAAACTCTCGGGAACTTTCTTGCGTCGCGAACGACGCTGGATCGCCAAAGCCCTCCTAGCCATAGTGACTAGGAGGGCGGAGAAGTTTTAGGCAGGGATTCCTTTACATCGAGGAATTAGTGCTTTTCCTTCGGCAGGCCGTACTGGAGGGACAGGCCGGTGCAGGCCGCGATGAGGCAGACAGCGCCGAGGGCAATCAGCCAGAAGTAGAGGAAGATGATTCCCAAGCCAAGAAGGCCAATGGCGCCAGTCATAGCCAGCGGCCAGATGGAGCCTGGGGAGAAGAAGCCAAGGATGCCAGCGGCATCTTCAGTTTCTGCCTCTTCCCAATCCTCTGGCAGGACGTCACTGCGGTCATCAGTGAAGTGAAGGTAAGCACCCAGCATCATGCACAGCAGGAAGGCAAGGAACATGCCCACGATGCCAACCCACTCGGCACCGTAGAGGTAGCCATCGTCCTTAACGAAGGTGACGCCGAAGATGTAGACAATCAGCGAGACAAGAAGGTACGTCGCGATTGAGTAAAAGACTTTCGATGTTGCACGCATTGTGTTGTGTCCTTATCTCTTATGCCGCGGTGTTTACGTAGTTGTCGCCCTTAGCGGTGTCACGCTCGCCGGAGAACGGGTGGGTGGTTACCGCATATGGGTCCTGGCCGATTTCTTCCAGGGCTTCCGCGTTGGTGGCCTCTGGGTTGTCCTCTCGGAACTTCAGGTAGGTATTGAAGTCCTCCGGAGAGACAACGCGGATTTCAAAGTTCATCATCGAGTGGTAGGTACCGCACATCTCGGCACAACGGCCAACGAATGCGCCCTGCTTCTCAATCTTTTCCACCTGGAAGCTACGCTCCTGAGCGTTTGCCTCTGGGTGTGCGTAGACGTCGCGCTTGAACAAGAACTCCGGTACCCAGAATGCGTGGGACACGTCGCCGGAAGCGAGGCGGAACTCAATCGCAGTATCGGAAGGAAGAACCAGAACCGGAACCTCTTCGGTGGTACCGACGGTCTCAATCTTGTTGTAGTTCAGGTAGGAAAGGTCGCCCATGGACTTGCCGTGGATTGGGTTCGGGTTGTCCACACCCTCAGGGTCGTGAGCAGTCTTCTCTGCCTCAGCCTGACGCTCCTTGTCGGCGCCGTCGTAGTTCTCACCATTGACATGGTTCTCGGCGTAACCAAACTTCCAGTTCCACTGGAACGCGGTGACGTCGACGACAACCTTTGGATCCTTATCCAAGGCGGTGACCTTCTGCTGAGTCTGAACGGTAAAGAAGAACAGGCCCATGATGATGAGGATAGGGACGATGGTCAGAACCATCTCCAGTGGAACGTTGTACTGGATCTGGCGCGGGAACTCGCCCTTGCCATCCTTCTTTGCCTTCTTCGCGCTCCAGCGGAAGATTGCAGTGAGGAACAGGCCCCACATAATAAAACCAACGATCCATGCGGCAACCCAGACCCAAATCCAGAAGTTGTACATGGCCTCCGCCTCAGGGGTAATGCCCTTCGGCCAACCGAATCCCAGGAGGTTCTCTACAGCAGTTGGCGCCTGAACGTCACAACCTGCCAGAGCGAGTCCACCCAGGGCAAGTGCGCCAGCTACGCCCGCCTTACGGGCAAAGGTGCGCTTATTACGCTGTCCCACGTGTGTTCTGCCTTTCTGTCCACACAAAACTTCTCGAATACTCACAGAGCACTCTTACCCAATCAGAATAGAGGATAATTGCCAGATTCCCAGCCTGTTTAAAGGCATAAAAGGGCACCTAGTGCACTCATTTCATATTCTCCTTCAGGTAGGTTACCGCCCCACCTGCACAATGTTCCAACCGCACCCCCAGCAGCCACAGAATCCGTGTGCGCCAATTCACAGGGATCCGGCGGAACCATCATCCGAAAGTTCGCACCCCTATCGGGGAAGCTAATTCCAAGGCGGTCGGCAGGTTTCCTTAAGCCGTGGCGTGTTCTGGTTTCACGCCCTCTGGCCGTAAAGTGGGTGACTAGCAATAGACGCTTATATATAAGGAGCAATCTTTTCATGTGCGGACTTCTTGGCATGCTCGCCGCCACGGGCAACGTAGATAAGTACGTTGACGCGCTGGAACGTTCCCTGCCCTGCATGCGCCACCGCGGCCCAGATGCGGCCGGCACGTGGCATGACGGCGATGCCGCCTTCGGCTTCAACCGCCTGTCCATTATTGACTTGGAGCACTCCCATCAGCCCCTCCGCTGGGGCCCAGAGGACGAGCCCGACCGCTACGCCATGACCTTTAATGGCGAAATCTACAACTACGTGGAGCTGCGCGAGGAGCTCAAGGGCCTCGGCTACACCTTCCACACCGAGGGCGATGGCGAGCCCATCGTGGTGGGCTACCACCACTGGGGCAAGGACGTAGTCAACCATCTGCGCGGCATGTTCGGCATTGTCATCTGGGACACCCACACCAAGACGATGTTTGCCGCTCGCGACCAATTTGGCATCAAGCCGCTGTATTACGCCACTACCGAGGCGGGTACCGTTTTCGCTTCGGAGATGAAGTGCATCTTGGAGATGGCGGATCAGCTCGGTCTAGATCTCAACCTTGACCGTCGCGCCATTGAACACTACGTGGACCTGCAATACGTCCCGGAGCCAGAATCCCTCCACGCGAATATTCGCCGCGTAGAATCCGGCTGCACTGTTACCCTTCGTCCAGGCGAAGACGTTGTCGCCGAGCGCTACTTCAAGCCTCGCTTCCCTGTGCAGCAGGTTAAGCAAGGCGAAGAGCAGCAGCTATTTAACCGCATTGCGGAGGCGCTGGAAGATTCCGTCGCTAAGCACATGCGTGCCGACGTCACCGTGGGTTCCTTCCTATCTGGCGGCATTGACTCCACCGCCATTGCCACCCTGGCCAAGCGCCACAACCCAGATCTTCTGACTTTTACCACCGGCTTCGAGCGCGAGGGCTATTCTGAGGTCGATGTCGCGGCAGAGTCCGCGGAAGCTATTGGCGTGGAGCACATCGTCAAGATTGTCTCCCCCGAAGAATATGCCGAGTCCATTCCAAAGATCATGTGGTACTTGGACAATCCGGTGGCTGACCCATCGCTGGTGCCGCTGTACTTTGTGGCGCAGGAGGCCCGCAAACATGTCAAGGTAGTTCTTTCCGGCGAGGGCGCGGACGAGCTCTTTGGCGGCTACACCATCTACAAGGAACCACTGTCTCTCGCTCCATTTGAAAAGGTCCCGTCCCCACTGCGCCGCGGTCTGGGCAAGCTCTCCCAGGTTCTGCCAGAGGGCATGAAGGGCAAGTCCCTGCTTAATCGCGGCTCGATGACGATGGAAGAGCGCTACTACGGCAACGCTCGTTCCTTCAACTTTGACCAGATGCAGCGCGTTATCCCGTGGGCAAAGCGCGAATGGGACCACCGCGAGGTTACCGCCCCCATCTACGCCCAGTCCAAGGACTTTGATCCGGTTGCCCGCATGCAGCATTTGGATCTATTCACTTGGATGCGCGGTGACATCCTGGTCAAGGCCGATAAGATCAATATGGCCAACTCCCTGGAGCTGCGCGTGCCATTCCTAGACAAGGAAGTCTTCAAGGTTGCCGAGTCCATCCCATATGACCTGAAGATTTCGCACGGCACCACCAAGTACGCCCTGCGCAAGGCCATGGAGCAGATCGTCCCGGCGCATGTACTGCACCGCAAGAAGCTGGGCTTCCCAGTGCCGATGCGCCACTGGCTGGCCGGCGATGAGCTATACGGCTGGGCCCAGGACACCATCAATGAATCCCAGACCGAGGACATCTTCAACAAGAAGGAAGTTCTCGAGATGCTCAAGGAGCACCGAGATGGCGTTTCCGATCACTCCCGCCGCTTGTGGACCGTGCTGTCCTTTATGATTTGGCACGGCATCTTTGTGGAAAAGCGCATCGATCCGCAGATCGAGCAGCGCGACTACCCGGTCAAGCTCTAAGAGCCTTCCACACAAAAAAGAGGGTGGGTGCCAGTGGCACCCACCCTCTTTGTATTTCCTTCTCTTTAGTTGAAGGAATCGCCACAAGCGCAAGAGCCGGTGGCATTCGGGTTATCAATGGTGAAACCCTGGGACTCGATGGTGTCAGCGAAGTCAATCTTGGCACCGGTCAGGTAGGGAACGGACATCTTGTCCACAACGAGGTTTACGCCGCCTACCTGGTCAACCTTGTCACCGTCCAAAGTGCGGTCATCAAAGTAGAGCTGGTAGCGCAGGCCAGCGCAGCCACCAGGCTGGACGGCAATGCGCAGGGAGAGATCGTCGCGGCCTTCCTGATCAAGCAGCGCCTTTGCCTTTGCGGCTGCTGCTTCAGTCAGAATGACGCCGGTTGCGGAAGCTGGAGCGGTCATCACTTCTCCTCAATAAGTATTGGATTCGTTGCCACTACCCTACCCGGTTAGTTCAGGTGGGAAAAGGTAGCCCATACCTACAACACCATCTGGGCCGGGCCTATTCCCCTATTCACACCTAAACCTTGTAGTGTGAGGAACGTGAAACTCCCGTGGCAAAAAGATGATAAGACCTCCACTGAGCCTGCTCCTGTACAGGACAAAGCTCAGGCAGAAGTTCAGGAAGTGCCCCAGCGCAAGGGCTACACCCCACCGAAGGGTCGTCCTACGCCAAAGCGCGCAGAGCAAGAGATTGCACGCGGCGTAAAGCGCGATCCCAATGGCATGTCCGATGCGCAGCGGTACCAGCATCGCAAGGACATGAAGAAGTCCATGAGCAAGGACGAGTGGAAGGAATATAAGAAGAAGGAGCGCCAAGAGCGCCAGCAGGCCAACCGCGAGCAGCAGGCCCGCATGGCAGAGGGCGATCCGCGCTTCCTGCCCGCCCGCGACCAGGGTGAAGTGCGCGCCTATGTGCGCGATTGGGTGGATGCCCGCCGCAGCCTGAGCAACTGGGTCATGCCGATGGCCCTGGTGCTCATCGTGGTCATGTTCTTGACCTACGCGGTACCCAGCATTGCGACGATCATCAATGCGGTAGCGATGGTTATCCTCGTTATCTTCGCCATCGAGGGCGTCATTTTGGCCCGCCGCTGCAATAATGCCGTGCGCGCCAAGTTCCCCGGCACGACCGAAGCCGGCTTTAGCCTTGGTTTTTATGCGTATTCTCGCGCCAGCCAGCCGCGCAAGTGGCGCATCCCGCGCCCCCGCGTGGAGCTCGGCGCTGACGTTTAGGGGGACTACTCATGGCCATTCCGCAGCCCGATAAGCAGGCACATACCGCACAGGACGCACAGCTCGCTCCTTGGGGACGCCTGACCGACGCCGCTCAATGGCTGGCTGCTTGCCAAGGCACGGCCCCTGCCCATGAGCCGCGGCGCGTGCGGGCCGTGATTTTCGCGGATCAAGAGACCTCGCTTTCGGCCGCTGAGACCGCTGCGCGTCGCGCCGAGGCCGGGCTGAATGTAGTCACCGTGACGGATTATTCCCAGGCCTACAGCCTTGGAGCCGCAACAGCGGATGCGGAAATTGATGCCGGGGCTGACCTACTGATTCCCGGCGGCGAGGAGCACGCCCGAGTACCGGCCGTGGTAATGGCGACGATTACGCAAACGGAGCCGGTAGTGATCGTCGGCAAGCAGCGCAGCGTAGAAACCTGGAAGCGCGAGATCACCGCAATCCGGGACGCCATGTTCCGCGCGCGCAACCTCGAGGGCATGGAGCTGGTTGAATCGTGCCAGTCCACCGTGCTAGCAGCCACGGTGGGGTTCATTGCCCGAGCCGCGGAGCGCCGTACGCCCCTGCTTGTCGACGCCCCCTTGACCGCCACCGCCGCGCTTCTTGCTGAGCGCGATAATCCCGGTGTGAAAGACTGGCTCTTCGCCACCACGCTGTCCACTGCCCCTGCGCATAAGTTGGCACTGGAAAAGCTAGGGCTCCATCCCCTGCTGGAACTGGGAATGGAGCCACAACCTGCGCTCGGCGCGCTCGCGGCGCTGCCACTGCTGCTCACCGGAGTGGAGATCGCCGCGGACGCCTAAGAGGGGGTTACTTCACTAGGGTATGGAGCCAACCGTGGGTATCCTCCACTGCGCCGCGCTGGATTCCGGTGAGGCGCTCGCGCAGGGCCATGGTGATCTCACCCGCTTCATTGCCATTGACCTGGAAATCCGCAGATTCTCCCATTACGTGGCCCACCGGCGTAATAACCGCGGCAGTGCCACAAGCAAAGGCCTCTGACATCGCGCCGGATTCGGCATCGCGCTGCCACTCTTCGGTAGTAATGCGGCGCTCGGTGACCTTGTAGCCCAAATCCTGCGCTACCTGCAATAGGGATTCGCGGGTAATGCCGGGCAGCAAGGAGCCCGATAGTTCTGGTGTAACAATCTCCGCGCTATCACCAGAGCCATACACAAACATCAGGTTCATTCCGCCCATCTCCTCGATGTAACGGCGCTCGATGGCATCCAACCAGACCACCTGGTCACACCCCTTTTCATCTGCCTGGGCCTGCGCCAAGAGCGAGCCTGCATAGTTGCCCGCAAACTTGGCCGCGCCGGTGCCACCGGGGGCTGCGCGCACATAGTCAGTAGATAGCCACACCGAAACTGGTTTAATCCCGCCGCTGAAGTAGGAACCCGCTGGGGAGGCAATGAGCACATAGCGGTAGGAATTGGCGGGGTGAACACCCAAGGAGACCTCGGTGGAGATCATAAACGGGCGCAGGTACAGCGCTGCTTCCCCGCCGGCTTCTGGTACCCAGTCCTGATCCGCTTCCACCAATTGGCGCAGGGACTCGATAAACTCCTCCTGCGGAAGCTCGGGCATAGCCAGGCGCTCAGCGGAGTTGATAAAGCGCTGCGCATTGTGGTCCGGACGAAAGGTAGCGATAGAACCATCCGGCTGACGGTAGGCCTTGATGCCTTCAAAGATTGCCTGCCCATAATGGAATACGTTGCTGGCAGGTTCCATGGTCATCGGACCGTACGGGCGCACCTTAGCATCGTGCCATCCCTTTTCTTCGGTCCAGTCAATGGTGACCATGTGGTCTGTAAAGTGCTTGCCAAAGCCGGGATTGGCGAGGATATCGCTCAATTCTTCCGCGGACGTAGGGTTATCGGTACGAGTAATCGTGTAATCAAGCATGCCCACAATCTACCCCTTTATCTATAGCGAGGCAGGAATAAGTTCATCACCGCGCGGTACAGTGGTGGAAAGATTGATAAGCCTTTCCATAAAGGAGGAGACAATGGCACAGTCCGATCTACCAGCACGCGGCCACTTTCCCCAGGTAAAGCTGGGAAAGAAGGTTCCTAAGAAGGCGGAAGCTCTACTTATCGCCGCTTTCGAGGGCGAAGGCGGCCTAGAACTGCCAGGCACCGAATTACTTGGGGGCGCAGCGCTGCGCTCCACTTATGAGGCACTGGTGGCCGTCGGGGCCTCTGGCAAGACCGGTGAAGTCACGCGCGTGCCGGCTCCAGCTAAGGCCGGCGTGGCATCCATTATCGCCGTTGGCTTGGGCGATGCGGAAGAAGTAGACGATGAGACGCTGCGCCGCGCTGCCGGCCAGGCCGCGCGTTCCATCACCAAGGTGGGGGCCGTAGCCACCTCCCTGGGCGATTTCGGTATCACCCCAGTGGTGGAAGGCCTCATCCTCGGCGGCTATAAGTATTCTGGCCTGCGCTCCGAGTCGGCCGCGGAGACCACCACTTACACCGTGGTGGCGGAGAAGTCCGCACAAAAGGAATTCGACAGCGCCAAGATTACCGCCGAGTCCGTTCTCATCGCCCGCGACCTGGTCAATACCCCTTCCAACCTGCTCTACCCAGAAACCTATGCCGAATTCCTCTCTGCCCAAGCAGCAGAGGCCGGCCTTGAGGTGGAGGTCTTGGATGAAAAGGCGCTGGAAAAGCAAGGCTTTGGTGGCATCATGGCCGTCGGCCGCGGATCCGCCCGCCCGCCGCGCTTGGTCCGCTTGAGCTGGAAGCCGAAGAAGGCCAAGTGCCACGTCGCTTTGGTGGGCAAGGGCATTACCTTTGATACCGGCGGAATTTCCCTGAAGCCGGGCGCCAAGATGTGGGACATGATTTCTGACATGGGCGGTTCCGCTGCAATGGCCGCTGCCATCATCGCTGCGGCAAAGCTGAACCTGAAGGTGGGCATCACCGCTACCCTGCCGCTGGCGGAAAACATGCCAGGCAGCGATGCTACCCGCCCAGGCGATGTCATCACCCACTACGGCGGCATTACCTCTGAGGTACTCAACACTGACGCGGAGGGCCGCCTCGTGCTTGCCGACGCCATTGCGCGCGCCAGCGAGGACAACCCCGATTACCTCATCGAAACCGCGACCTTGACCGGCGCCCAGATGGTCGCCCTGGGTGAGCGCACCGCCGGCGTGATGGGCTCGGAAGAATTCCGCGATCGCATGGCCGCAATTGGCCGCGAGGTGGGCGAGAAGGCATGGGCCATGCCTTTGCTAGAAGAACACGAGGAATCCGTGAAGTCTGCCAGCGCCGATATCCGCAATATCAACGCCAAGCGTGAGGGCGGCATGGAATACGCCGGCACCTACCTCCAGCACTTCGTGGGCGAGGGAATCGAATGGGCCCACATCGATGTGGCTGGCCCTTCCTTCAACACCACGGGCGCTTATGGATACACCCCGAAGATGGGCACCGGCGTGCCCACTCGCACGGTAATTGCTGCCCTGCGCGAGATTGCTGAATCAAAGTAGCACCTCAACAGGCTTAGTGCGTTTAGAATCCTAGAAGCATGAAGCCTGCTTTAATCATCGTTGACGTACAACATGACTTCTGCCCCGGCGGCGCCTTAGGCACCGAGCGGGGAAACGAGGTCGCTGCAAAAATCGCCTCCCTGCAACAGGACTACGAAACCGTCGTAGCCACGCAGGATTGGCACATCGATCCGGGTTCTCACTTTTCTACGGACCCGGATTTTGTGGATTCCTGGCCGGTGCACTGCGTAGCCGAGTCCCACGGGGCGGCCATGCATGAGGCCATCGGGCCGGCGCAAGCCTACTTCCGCAAGGGCGAATACACCGCGGCCTATTCCGGATTCGAGGGCGCTGCGAACGGCACCTTACTCGCCGACTGGTTGCGCGAGCGCCACATAGACGCCGTGGATATCGTGGGCATTGCCACCGATCACTGCGTGCGTGCCACGGCCGCCGACGCCCTTAAAGAGGGCTTTACCGTCCGCGTACTGCGTGAATATTGCTCCCCAGTGGACGAAGCCCGCGGCGAAGCCGCATTGCAAGAGTTGGCCGCTGCCGGCGCCACCATCTGCTAAACACAGGAAAACGCCTACGGCCCTCGAACCGAATCTGGTCCGAGGGCCGCAGGCGTCTCTCTACAAGGTGTTTCCATCTATCGGCTAAAGCAGCCGCCCTCCGGAAACGGGAGGGGTTCTCTCTATCTCTCTCGCATGCGCTCTCTCAAACGCATGAATTAAGTATGGAATACCGATATTGGATATAGGTGGATAGAACCTGAAAGTTTCCTGTTGAATTATGCCACCAAGGCTCCTACTACCTCACCTCGACAAATGTGTCTCCACCCAAATGGCGAAAGCTCTGCGCTATGCGAGACGATTGTTATAGGGTGATCTGCGTCCCCACGGGTGCCCGAGCACGGGCTGAGAGTGCGCTAAAGCTGCGCATAGACCGTTCGAACCTGTTTGGTTAATACCTACGAAGGAAGACAGGAGCGCTTGCCATGACGGCTGCCCCAGAAAACCACCCTAAGCATTCCTATTCCCCCATTCACCACGACGGTCTAGAAGTTCCAGAGACCGAAATCCAACTGGATGATTCCCCACAAGGCCCCAATGAGCCCTTCCGCGTCTACCGCACGCGTGGGCCAGAATGCGCACCTGAAGTGGGGCTACCCGCCCTGCGCAGCGAATGGATTAGCGAGCGCGGAGATACCAAAGAGTACGCCGGTCGCGGCCGCGAGCTGGCCGACGATGGACGTGCCGCGCAACGCCGCGGGGCGTCTTCCCAAGAGTGGAAAGGCTCTAAGCGCCCGCCGCTTAAGGCTCAGCCCGGGCGCCGTGTAACTCAAATGCACTACGCTCGCCAAGGAATCATCACCCGCGAAATGGAATTCGTAGCACTGCGTGAGCACTGCGATCCGGAATTCGTTCGCGCTGAGGTAGCTCGCGGCCGCGCCATTATCCCTAATAATGTCAACCACCCCGAGTCTGAGCCCATGATCATTGGGCGAAAATTTCTCACCAAAATCAACGCCAATATTGGTAACTCCGCGGTTACCTCCTCCATCGAGGAAGAAGTGTCCAAACTGCGCTGGGCTACCCAGTGGGGCGCGGACACCGTAATGGATCTTTCCACTGGTGACGATATCCACACCACCCGCGAGTGGATTCTGCGCAATTCCCCAGTTCCCATTGGCACCGTGCCTATTTACCAAGCATTGGAAAAAGTCAATGGCGTGGCAGAGGATCTGACCTGGGAAATCTTCCGCGATACCGTCATCGAGCAATGCGAACAGGGTGTGGACTATATGACCATTCACGCCGGTGTGCTCTTGGCGTATGTACCGCTAGCAAGCAATCGCGTGACCGGCATTGTCAGCCGCGGTGGCTCCATCATGGCGGGATGGTGCCTTGCTCACCACAAAGAGTCATTTCTGTACGAGCACTTCGATGAGCTATGCGAGATTTTCGCTCAATACGATGTTGCATTTTCGCTTGGCGACGGCCTGCGCCCCGGCAGCCTTGCCGATGCTAACGACGCCGCCCAATTTGCAGAGCTAAAGACTATCGGCGAGCTTACACGCCGCGCCTGGGAGTATGACGTCCAAGTCATGGTGGAAGGCCCCGGACACGTGCCGCTCAACATGATTCAAGAAAACAACGACCTCGAACAGGACTGGGCTTCAGATGCCCCCTTCTATACCCTCGGCCCTCTAGTTACCGATATCGCCCCTGGCTATGATCACATCACTTCCGCCATTGGTGCCGCCCATATCGCAATGGGTGGTACAGCCATGTTGTGCTATGTCACGCCGAAGGAACACTTGGGACTGCCCAACCGCGATGATGTAAAAACTGGTGTCATTACTTATAAGATTGCGGCGCACTCAGCGGACGTTGCCAAGGGACATCCAGGCGCCCGTGCTTGGGACGATGCCATGAGCAAGGCCCGCTTTGAATTTCGCTGGAATGACCAATTTGCGCTCTCCCTCGACCCAGAGACCGCGCAGGCCTATCACGATGAAACGTTGCCTTCTGAGCCAGCAAAGACCGCACACTTTTGTTCCATGTGTGGGCCGAAGTTCTGCTCCATGCGCATTAGCCAAGACATCCGCGAGATGTTCGGCGGGCAAATGGCCGAGCTGGGCATGCCGACGCTGGGCGACCAGGTCCGCGCGGCAGCCCACGGCTCAGCACCAGAGGAAGGTATGCAGGAAAAATCCGCCGAATTCCGCCGCAACGGGTCTCAAATTTATTTACGCGAGGATACTGACCTAGCTTAGCTCTCGCCCTGTATCGGGATTTTCGCCGCGCTCAAATCGGGCGCGGCGCTTCCTTTGCTCTTCCCTTTTGCGCAAGATGCGCTGCCTTTCCATGCGATCGCGCATGCGCTGCGGATAGCCGGTTTCTTCTACATCATAAATATCGCAGCTCAATAGTTTGGCCACCGCATCTATGCCTTTCGGCCCGCCAATACGGCGCCGGATAAAATCGCCGTTTTCATCCACAACGACAACGGACATCTCATTGACTACCGTTTCCGGCTCCACAAAGGCTTCTACAAAAGCCTTTCCGGCGGCCCACTGTTGCAGATCCTGCGCGTCTTCCGGGCGGACGGTCTCCCCCGGTCCGCGGGGTGGTCGCAGCGACGATCTGGACTTATTGCGGCGGAAAGGGTTGAACATAATTGCCTAGCTTACCCGGAAGGAGGGTAGTTACTAACCCCACATCTGCACGAGGGTGAGCATCACGCTGTAAGATTGTCGGGTAGCGATAGAACACTTCCAACTTTCGAGGAGTCTTATAACTCATGGCGAACTCCGTTGAGATGCCCGAGCTGGGCGAATCCGTAACCGAAGGCACCATCACGCAGTGGCTCAAGTCCGTCGGCGATACCGTCGAGGTCGACGAACCATTGCTCGAGGTCTCCACCGATAAGGTCGATACTGAAATCCCCTCCCCCGTAGCCGGCACCATTATTGAAATTAAGGCTGACGAGGATGACACCATCGAGGTTGGCGAAGTCATCGCCATCATCGGTGACGAGGATGAGGCAGGCTCCGCATCCAACGACTCCTCCGCTGATAAGGGCGAGGAAGAAGCAGAAGAAAAGAAGGAAGAGGCGAAGGCTGACTCCTCCAACGGCGGCTCCGGCGACGCAGCCGACGTGGAAATGCCAGAACTCGGCGAATCCGTCACCGAGGGCACCATCACCCAGTGGCTCAAGTCCGTTGGCGACACCGTCGAGGTAGACGAACCACTGCTCGAGGTCTCCACCGACAAGGTCGACACCGAAATTCCTTCCCCAGTAGCAGGCACCCTGGTAGAAATCCTCGCCGACGAGGACGACACCATCGAGGTCGGCGAAGTCATCGCCCGCATCGGCGACGAAAACGCCACCGCATCCTCCTCCGAGGCCAAGCCAGAGCCACAGGAAGAAAAGAAGGAAGAGCCCAAGGCAGAAGAAAAGGAAGAGGCGAAGGCTGACTCCTCCAACGGCGGCTCCGGCGACGCAGCCGACGTGGAAATGCCAGAACTCGGCGAATCCGTCACCGAAGGCACCATCACCCAGTGGCTCAAGTCCGTTGGCGATACCGTCGAGGTAGACGAGCCACTGCTCGAGGTCTCCACCGACAAGGTCGACACCGAAATTCCTTCCCCAGTAGCAGGCACCCTGGTAGAAATCCTCGCCGACGAGGACGACACCATCGAGGTCGGCGAAATCATCGCCCGCATCGGCGACGAAAACGCCACCGCATCCTCCTCCGAGGCCAAGCCAGAGCCACAGGAAGACAAGAAGGAAGAGCCACAGGCCGAAGAAAAGGAAGAGAAGAAGCCAGAACCGAAGGCTGAGGAGAAGAAGGAGTCCAAGCAGGATTCCTCCCTGAACACCTCTGCCAAGGTCAATAACGGCGACAACGTTCCTTATGTCACCCCACTGGTACGCAAGCTGGCTGAAAAGCACGGCGTAGACCTCAACACCGTTGAGGGCACCGGCGTGGGCGGCCGTATCCGCAAGCAGGACGTGCTCGCCGCTGCTGGCGAGGGCGATGCACCTGCCAAGTCTGGCGCACAGTCCGATAACTCCCCTCGCGCGCGTTGGTCCACCAAGTCCGTGGATCCGGCCAAGCAGGAGCTCATCGGCACCACCCAGAAGGTCAACCGCATCCGCGAAATCACCGCCGCCAAGATGGTCGAGGCACTGCAGATTTCCGCGCAGCTTACCCACGTTCAGGAAGTCGACATGACTGCCATCTGGGATATGCGCAAGAAGAACAAGCAGGCGTTCATCGACAAGCACGGTGCCAACCTGTCCTTCCTGCCATTCATCGTGAAGGCTACCGCCGAGGCTCTGGTCTCCCACCCGAACGTCAATGCGTCTTATAACCCAGAGACCAAGGAGATGACCTACCACTCGGACGTCAACATCGCTATCGCCGTTGACACCCCGAAGGGCCTGCTCACCCCGGTCATCCACAAGGCACAGGATTTGACCCTGCCGCAGATCGCTCAGCAGATTGCAGAGCTCGCTGATAAGGCCCGCAATAACAAGCTGAAGCCGAACGATCTCACCGGTGCTACCTTCACCGTGACCAACATCGGTTCCGAGGGCGCCATGCTCGATACCCCGATCTTGGTTCCGCCACAGGCCGGCATCCTGGGCACCGCGGCTATTGAAAAGCGCCCGGTCGTTGTCAACGAGAATGGCCAGGACGCCATCGCCATCCGCCAGATGTGCTACCTGCCATTCACCTACGATCACCAGGTAGTTGACGGTGCGGACGCAGGCCGCTTCATCACCACCATCAAGGACCGCCTGCAGACCGCTGACTTCCAGGCAGACCTCGAAGTCTAAAGGTTCTATCGCCGCTTAAAGCCTCTTAGCCCCACTGCGGGGCTAAGAGGCTTTAGCTATGTCTGGGGTGCCAAGTGGGGGTGACGGATCCGAAAACGCCGGACTAATCCATCCCTTTTTATTCGAGGTGTTGAGGAAGCCTTGCCCCTAAGCCCATGGTGAGCGCACTGGGTGCAGTTCTATACAGTGACGCGCTGCATAAAAGTTTCCAAAGCGGGATCGGCTCACCCATTGTTAAACATATAATTGGGGCGGTTACAGCCACTGTCCCCCTATTAAGGAGTCTCACTGACATGGAATTCATCTCCCGCCACCTAGGGCCGGATTCTGCGGAGCAGGCCACCATGCTTGCGAAGGTAGGCTACGACAGCGTGGACGCGCTGGTCGATGCCGCCATTCCCTCAAAGATCCGCGCCGCAGAACTGCCTCAGCTTCCTGAGGCACTCTCGGAAGATGAGGCGCAGGCTACCTTGCGGGAGTACGCCAACCAGAACACCGTGCTGAAGTCCTTCTACGGACAAGGCTTTTCTGACACCCTCACCCCCGCGGTCATCCGCCGCGGTTTATTGGAAGACGCGGGATGGTACACCGCCTATACCCCATATCAGCCAGAGATCTCCCAGGGTCGTCTTGAAGCGCTGTTGAACTTCCAGACGATGATTGAGTCCCTGACCGGTCTGCCCATCGCCAATGCATCCTTGCTGGATGAGGCCTCCGCCACCGCGGAAGCCGTGGGCCTTATGTCCCGCGCGGTCAAGAAGGGTCGCCGCGTGGTGCTGGATTCTCGCCTGCACCCGCAGGTGCTTACCGTCGCCGCAGAGCGTGCCCGCGCGATTGACCTCGAGGTAGAAATCGTAGACCTGCGCGAAGGCCTCGTGGGCGAGGACCTCATCGGCGCAGTAATCGCCTACACCGGTACCGAGGGCGACATCTTTGACCCCTCCACCATCATCGAGGAGCTGCACACCCGCGGCGCTCTGGCCACCGTGGCCACCGACCCGCTTTCGCTGCTCCTGCTGGAGGCACCTGGCTCGCTGGGCGCCGATATTGTGCTCGGTTCTTCCCAGCGCTTTGGCGTTCCGCTCTTCTTCGGCGGCCCGCACGCTGCCTACATGGCGGTCACGGAAAAGCTGAAGCGCCAGATGCCTGGCCGCATCGTAGGCGTGTCCAAGGACGCGGATGGTCGCCCCGCTTACCGCCTAGCACTGCAGACCCGCGAGCAGCACATTCGCCGCGAACGCGCCACCTCTAATATCTGTACTGCGCAGGCACTACTGGCCAATGTCGCCTCCATGTACGCCGTCTACCACGGCCCGCAAGGCCTCAAGGCCATTGCCCAGCGCGTCCACGCGCTCGCTTCCTCCTTTGCGCAGGCCGTTAAGGATGCCGGGAAGCAACTCGTGTCCGAGGACTTCTTCGATACCGTTACCGTCGCCGGCGTAGACGCCGCCACCATCAAGGCTGACCTCCAGAAGGAGGGCTACCTCGTGCGTACCATCGGCGAGGACAAGGTATCGGTGTCCTTTGGTGAGTCGGCAACCAAGGAGGACGTCGCTAAGCTCGCCCAGGCCTTCGGCGCCAAAGCTGCTGAGGCCGACTTTGCTCTGCCGGAGAACCTGCAGCGCGGCGAGGAGCCGCTCCAGCACGAGATCTTCAACCGCATCCATTCCGAGACCCAGATGCTGCGCTACCTGCGCAAGCTGGCCGATAAGGACTTGGCGCTTGACCGCACCATGATCCCGCTGGGCTCCTGCACCATGAAGCTCAACCCCACCGCCGCCATGGAGCCGATTTCCTGGCCGGAGTTTGCAGGCATCCACCCCTACGCACCAGAGGAAACGACCGCCGGTTGGCGCGCCTTGGTAGAAGAGATTGAGGGCTGGCTGGCCAAGGTTACCGGCTACGCCAAGGTCTCCATCCAGCCCAATGCCGGCTCCCAGGGCGAGCTGGCGGGTCTTTTGGCCATCCGCCGCTACCACGTAGCCAATGGCGATAACGAGCGCGATGTAGTGCTCATCCCGGCCTCCGCGCACGGTACCAATGCGGCTTCGGCAACGCTGGCTAACCTGCGCGTTGTTGTGGTGAAGACCGCCGAGGACGGCTCTATTGACCTGGCGGATTTGGATGAGAAGATTGCCAAGCACGGCAACCACATCGCCGGCATCATGGTGACCTACCCGTCCACTCACGGTGTCTTTGATCCGGAGGTCCGCGACGTATGCGATAAGGTCCACGCTGTGGGCGGCCAGGTCTACATCGACGGTGCGAATATGAACGCGCTGACCGGCTGGGCCCGCCCCGGCCAGTTCGGCGGCGATGTTTCCCACCTCAACCTGCACAAGACCTTTACCATTCCGCATGGCGGTGGCGGCCCGGGCGTGGGCCCGGTCGCAGTGGCCGAGCACCTCATCCCCTTCCTACCCACCAACGCCGCGGATCCGCAGCTGGATGCCACCACCGCTACCCCGGTAGGTCAGGGCGTGCCAATTACCAATACCAAGTACGGATCGGCGGGTGTGCTGCCGATTTCCTGGGCGTACCTTGCTATGACCGGTGCGCAGGGACTGGCCCAGGCCTCCGCCCACGCGATTTTGGGCGCGAACTACCTGGCCAAGTCCTTGGAAGATTCCTTCCCTGTGCTCTACACCGGCAACGCTGGCTTGGTTGCGCACGAATGCATCCTGGATCTGCGCGCGCTTACCGACGCCTCCGGGGTCACCGCAGCCGACGTAGCCAAGCGCCTCGTGGACTTTGGTTTCCATGCCCCGACCCTCGCCTTCCCGGTGGCCGGCACGCTCATGGTCGAGCCCACCGAGTCCGAAGACCTGGGCGAGCTGGACCGCTTCATTGAGGCTATGCGCACCATCCGCGCGGAGATCCAAGAGATCATCGACGGCGAGGTTTCCTACGAAGGCTCCGTTATTCACCACGCACCATTTACCGCGGAGTCCATCGGCTCCGATACGTGGGAGTACGCCTTCAGTCGCGAAAAGGCCGCGTGGCCCGTGAAATCCCTGCGTCACAACTACAAGTACTTCCCGCCGGTACGCCGCATCGACGAGGCCTACGGCGACCGCAACCTGGTCTGCAGCTGCCCACCACCAGAAGCTTTCGACATCGACGAATCTGAGGAGTAACCATGACCGAACTACTCACCTCCCCGCTTCATACCGAGCACGAAAAACTCGGCGCCACCTTCACGGCCTTCGGCCCGTGGAACATGCCCTTGAAGTACCAGAACGAGCTGGATGAGCACCGCGCGGTGCGCAGCACCGCCGGCCTCTTTGACCTCTCCCACATGGGCGAAATTTGGGTCAACGGCGCCGACGCCGGCAAGTTCTTATCCTATGCCTTCATCTCCAACTTCGAGCCCCTCAAGGTGGGCAAGGCCAAGTACTCCATGATTACCGCTGAGGACGGCGGCATCATCGATGACCTGATTACCTACCGCTTTGAAGAGGATAAATTCCTCGTCGTCCCGAATGCCGGCAACGCTGATACCGTATGGGACGAGCTCAATAAGCGCGCCGAGGACTTCGATGTAACCCTGAAGAACGAGTCCCGTGACGTCGCCATGATCGCCGTCCAGGGCCCTAAGGCCGCAGAAATCCTCGTGCCGCTGGTAGAAGACAATAAGCAGGACGAGGTGTATAACCTCGGCTACTACGCTGCCACCATGGGCAAGGTAGCGCGCACCTTTGCCATTATCGCGCGCACCGGCTACACCGGTGAGGATGGCTTCGAGCTCATCGTGTATAACTCCGATGCCCCACAGCTGTGGGAGGAATTGCTCAAGGCCGGTGAAGAGTATGACATCAAGCCGTGCGGCCTTGCCGCCCGCGATTCCCTGCGTCTCGAGGCCGGCATGCCGCTCTACGGCAACGAGCTCTCTCGCGATATCACCCCGGTAGAGGCGGGCATGGCCCGTGCCTTTGCCAAGAAGGAGGCCGATTTCGTCGGCGCCGAGGTCATCCGCCAGCGCGCCGCCGAAGGCCCACAGGTGGCGATCACCGGTCTCACCTCCACGCAGCGCCGCGCCGCGCGCGCCGGAGCCGAAGTATTCGTGGGAGACAAGAAGGTCGGAACCGTCACCTCCGGCCAGCCTTCCCCCACCCTGGGACACCCAGTGGCCATCGCGCTGCTGGAAACCAGCGCCGAACTCGAGCCCGGCGCCGAAGTCGAGGTAGAGATCCGCGGCAAGCGCTATCCTTTTGAAGTAACCGCGTTGCCGTTCTACAAGCGCGATAAGTAAACATCATCTCAACCAGCCCGAAAGGACTACACCACCATGGCTACCCTTCCACAAGATTTCTCCTACTCCGAAGACCACGAGTGGGTCAACGCCACCGCTGACGCCGTCGCTGGCGCTACCGTGCGCATCGGCATTACCTCCGTCGCTGCCGATCGCTTGGGCGAGGTTGTCTTTGCTGAGCTACCGGAGGTGGGCGATACCGTCACCGCCGGCGAGTCCTGTGGCGAGGTGGAATCCACCAAGTCCGTCTCTGACCTCTACTCCCCTGTCACCGGCACCGTCAAGGCCGTCAACGAGGCCGTGCACGATGACTACGCCGTCATCAACAACGATCCGTTTGGTGAGGGCTGGCTCTTCGAGGTCGAGGTAGATGAGGCCGGCGAGCTCATGGACGCCGCCGCCTACGCATCCGCCAACGGCCTGGACTAATTCGGCCCCACGCGGGAGGGTGTGCCACGCGCATCCTCCCGCTTTGCTTTGCCCGCCGTACCAGAGGAAACTTTGAGGCTATGACTGCACCACGCGATCCTTTCTTCCCCGCCGAGCGCTCCATCCGCGCCTCCGATAAACCACTAGAGGTCCGTTTCTTGGGCCGGATGGACTACCAGGAGGCGTGGGATTACCAGGCCGAGGTAGCGGCCGCCCGCGCCAAGGGCGAGCAGGGCGACGTGGTGCTTGTAGTCGAGCACCCCAATATCTATACCGCCGGCAAGCGCACCCAGCCAGAGGATATGCCGGATAATGGCCTGCCCGTTATCACCGTGGACCGCGGCGGGCGCATCACCTGGCACGGCGAGGGCCAGCTGGTCATCTATCCCATCATCAAGCTGGCTGAGCCTGTCGACGTCGTCGACTATGTCCGCCGCCTAGAGGAAGCCACCATCCAGACGGTCCGCCAGATGGGCGTGACCACCGCTGGGCGCATCGATGGCCGCTCGGGCGTATGGGTCCCCTCCACCACCCAGGCCAAGGATCCATCCGCGCCGAAACGCGATCGCAAGATTGCCGCGCTCGGCATCCGCATTACCCGCGGGGTGACCATGCACGGCTTGGCGCTCAATTGCTGCAATACGCTGGACTATTACGACCACATCGTGGCCTGTGGCATCGATGACGCCGACGTGACCACCCTGTCCCTAGAACTGGGCCACCCAGTCAGCCTCGAGGATGCCACCCAGCCGCTGTTGCAAGCGCTGGACGACGCCCTCTCGGGCCGCCTCATCGTTGCCGACCACACCTTCGGCTCAGCCCCGGATCCCACGAAGCTGGCTAATGAAAGGGCACGGGAGAGGCGTCGGCAAGCGCAGCAGTAGCCCTCGTTCGGGGCTGGCGCGGAATAGGATGTGACTGCGGCGACATATACCTAGAAGAGCTATTAGCCATCACCACCATCAACCGATAAAGTGAGTTTTTGTGACTGTAAAGCCTGAAGGACGCAAGATGCTCCGCATTGAAAAGAAGAATGCGGAGTCACCCATCGAACAAAAGCCACGCTGGATTCGCAACCAGGTCCGCACCGGCCCGGGTTACGAGGACATGAAGTCCCGCGTGGCCGGCGCTTCCCTGCACACCGTGTGCCAGGAGGCAGGCTGCCCGAATATCCACGAGTGCTGGGAATCCCGCGAGGCTACGTTCCTTATCGGTGGCGATAAGTGCACCCGCCGCTGCGACTTCTGCGATATTGCCACCGGCAAGCCGGAAGAACTCGACCGCGACGAGCCGCGCCGCGTGGCCGAAAATATCCGGGAAATGGACCTTAACTACACCACCATTACCGGCGTTACCCGCGACGATCTTCCGGATGAGGGCGCATGGCTCTACGCGGAGGTCGTGCGCAAGATTCACGAGCTTAACCCCCATACCGGCGTGGAAAACCTCACCCCGGATTTCTCCGGCAAGCCGGACCTTTTGGAAGAGGTCTTTGAGGCCAAGCCGGAGGTCTTTGCCCACAACCTGGAAACCGTGCCGCGCATCTTTAAGCGCATCCGCCCGGCCTTCCGCTACGAGCGCTCCCTGGACGTTATCCGCCAGGCCCACGACTATGGCCTGATTACCAAGTCCAACCTGATTTTGGGCATGGGCGAGACCGAGGATGAGGTCGAGGAAGCATTGCGTGACCTGCGCTCTGCTGGCTGCGATATCATCACCATCACCCAATACCTGCGCCCCGGCCCGCGCTTCCACCCGATTGAGCGCTGGGTGCGCCCAGAGGAATTCGTCGCCCACTCCAAGCTGGCCAAGGAGCTCGGCTTCGGCGGCGTCATGTCCGGCCCGCTGGTGCGCTCGTCCTACCGCGCCGGCCGCCTCTACGTGCAGGCCATGGAAAAGCGCGGCTTCGAGCTGCCGGAAAACCTCAAGCACCTGGCCGAGACCTCCCAGGGTGCCACCGCCCAAGAGGCCTCCACCCTGCTGGAGAAGTACGGCCCCTCGGAAGAGACTCCAGTGACCACCCGCATGGCCAAGACCCCGGCTAATGCGAATTCGGCGGCGGCCACCATCCGCTAAACCGAACGTTTTCATAACGGCCTGCGCTTTTCGCGTGGGCCGTTTTAACATTTATGCCCGTTGACCTTTAAAGTAGGAGCCATGGCGAAAGATGACAAGGCAGCACTAAAGGCTGCAAAGAAGCAAGAACGCGCGGCCAAGCGCCAGCAGCGTAAGCAAACCTGGTCCCAAATGTGGCAAGCATTCAACATGCAGCGCAAGCAGGATAAGGCGCTTATCCCCATCATGCTGGGTGCCTTCCTGGGCATGGGCTTGCTCTTCTTCCTCATTGGCATGCTTTTTAGCGGCGAGTGGTTCATGCTCATCCTCGGTTTGGGCATCGGCGCGCTGCTCGCTATGTTCCTCTTCACCCGCCGCCTTGAGCGCGATATGTACAAGCGCGTGGAAGACCAGCCAGGTGCTGCAGGCTGGGCGCTGGAGCAGCAGCTCCGTAATACCGTGGGCATCGTGTGGTCCGTAAAGACCGGTGTGGCCGCCACCCGCCAGCAGGATCTTATCCACCGCGTCATCGGCAACGCCGGCGTCATCTTCGTTTGCGAGGGCAATAGGAACCGCGTACGCCCCACCTTGAACCAGCTTAAGAAGCGCGTGGACAAGATCGCCGGCGGCGTTCCTGTCTACGAGATTTTCGTAGGCAACGGCGAGGACGAGGTTCCCGTATCCAAGCTGCGCAATAAGGTCATGAAGCTGCCGCGCAACTTCAATAAGAACGAAACCTACGACAACATCCGCCGCATCGAGGCCATGGACTCCATGCCGGGTACCACCCCGGGCATGCCCAAGGGCCCAATGCCCCACCAGGCGCAGAACATGGCCGGCATGAACCGCCGCATGCGCCGCGCCCAGCAGCGCAAAAAGAATAAATAAGCGCCTAAAGCTAATCCCTGCTGCACCGTGCATGGTGCCGCAGGGACTTTTTATATCCCAAACCCGTGGTGTTTAACAGCCGAGACTATTTTTCCATTCTGGCCGTAACAAGCAGCGCTAAGACCACAATAGCTAAGCCCTGCGTAATCCAATAAGGCCAGCCAACGCCGACGGAGATTGCTATTAAGACCACCCCAATTATGGCTAAGACCTTTATCCGCATAGTCGTGCCCCTTCTCCTGCCGCTAAATCGACCACATCTAAAAGCTGTATCTTAACAAAGAGCAGTCCTTATGGGAGCGCAGCGGAAAAACTTAAGAGCGAATAACGATCGTGCCGGTGGCGCGGTCATGCATTCCGCGTCCATCCGCATCAACCATGGCCGCTGGGAACAGCACACCGGTGAGCACTGTGCGCAGCGCCGCGCGCCAAAGGCCCACGCGGGCACCGGGGACATCGAGTCGCGCCACGCCCATACCCAACAGCAGCATGCCGGGGGTGCGGGCAAAGAGCCAACCACACACGATGCCCATGATGACCCACAGGGCGTAGCCCAAGAAAGCCACGCCCCCAAGTTCCGTGGTGAACATGTGGATCAGGTTGGCAATGAGCATGCACACGATCCAGTCAATGGCCACGGCGCCGGCGCGGCGGCCAACCGGGGCCAGTGACCCCGGCCCGGACTCCGGAAGGCCGAGCTTTTCACCTGGCCAGCGGCCGGGGCCTTCCATGTCATCGTATTCGCCCGGAATATTCGGCCCGTCGAGCCACGTACGCTTATCTGCCATGCTCACCAATCTAGCGGGCACAAAGTGAGATGTGAAACGAGGGGAATCGCGATGCCAACGGTGGGAACCTAGTAGGCTATAGAGAGACAATTCACCGGTCAACAACGAGGAGACAAACGTGTCTTTCGAGACAGTGCAGGACATCGTCCAATTCATTAAGGACGAGGACGTAAAGTTCGTCGATATCCGCTTTACGGACGTCCCAGGCACCGAGCACCACTTTTCCATCCCAGCAGATGAGTTCACCGTAGAAGATGCCGAAAATGGCCTTGCCTTCGACGGCTCCTCTATCCGCGGATTCACCACCATCGATGAGTCCGATATGACCCTGCTGCCGGATCCGGCCACCGCGCATATCGATCCGTTCCGCACGACCAAGACCCTGAATATCAAATTCTTCGTCCACGACCCATTTACCTTTGAACCTTTCTCCCGCGACCCGCGCAACATCGCGCGCAAGGCGGAAGAGTACCTGCAGTCCACCGGCATTGCCGATACCTGCAACTTTGGCGCTGAGGCCGAGTTCTACCTCTTTGACTCCGTGCGCTACGCCACCGATGCCCACCACGGTTTCTATGAGGTCGATACCGATGAAGGTTGGTGGAACCGCGATAAGGAAACCAACTTCGACGGCACCCCGAACACCGGCTACAAGACGCGCATGAAGGGCGGCTACTTCCCCACCGCGCCGTATGACAAGCACGGTGAGGTGCGCGATGCCATGGTAGAGAACCTGCAAAAGGTTGGCTTCCAAATCGAGCGCTTCCACCACGAGGTCGGCGCCGGCCAGAATGAGATCAACTACCGCTTCAACTCCATGTTGCACGCGGGCGATGACATCCAGACTTTCAAATACGTGATTAAGCAGACTGCGGCACAGTGGGGCAAGACCGCAACTTTCATGCCCAAGCCGCTGGCCGGCGATAATGGTTCCGGTATGCACGCCCACATGTCCCTGTGGAAGGACGGCAAGCCTCTCTTCCACGACGAGGCTGGCTACGCAGGGCTTTCCGATATCGCCCGCTACTACATCGGCGGCATCCTCCACCACGCTGGTGCCGTTCTCGCGTTCACCAACCCGACGCTGAACTCCTACCACCGCCTGGTGCCGGGCTTCGAGGCCCCGATTAACCTGGTGTACTCCCAGCGCAACCGCTCGGCCGCTATCCGTATCCCGATTACCGGTTCCAACCCGAAGGCCAAGCGCATCGAGTTCCGCGCACCGGACCCATCCGGCAACCCCTACCTGGGCTTTGCCGCCATGATGATGGCCGGCATCGACGGCGTAAAGAACCGCATCGAGCCGCACGCTCCAGTTGATAAGGACCTCTACGAGCTGCCGCCAGCAGAGGCTGAGTCCATCCCACAGGCACCAACCTCCCTCGAGGCTTCCCTCAAGGCCCTGCAGGAGGACATGGACTTCCTCACCGAAGGCGATGTCTTCACCGAGGATCTCATCGAGACCTACATCAACTACAAGTACGAAAACGAGATCAACCCCGTTCGCCTGCGCCCGACCCCGCAGGAATTTGAGATGTACTACGACTGCTAGAGCTGCGCTAGCCGACGCCCCCTCTCGCCACCGGCTTTCCGCCTTCCTAGGCTCCCAAATTGCTGAGTGCCGATTGGGGGCTTTGCAGATCTATGTGCACTTTGGCTTCAGAAATTTTGCACCCAACATTGACAAGCGCCCTCGGTTCTTGGCGGTGCCCCACTCCTTGTTGTTTGACTATCGCAGCGTTTTCAAATGCATGGCACTTGAGCAAAACCTTGCGCAAATGATTACTAAGATTGCGCATTTTGAGCTATACTTTAGTCAATCGATACCCCCTCCAAGCTTCCCATAGGAACAGCTCAATATGAGAGGGGGGCTTTGCTATTCTGAGGCAATGAACCGCAGGAAGAAGTTCCTTAGCATTGAAGAACAAGTTAGTTTAATTCAACGCCGTGGGTTAATCCTTCCTTCCGAAAAATCTGCTAAAGATTTCCTTGAGCGCCAAAATTATTACCGCTTTTCGGGCTACATGCGGTACTTCCAAGAAGACATAGCCGGTGACGAAGCCAAATTCTTTCCTGGCACCCAGTGGGATGAAATAGTTAAAATCTACCGGTTGGACATCGAACTTCGTTCTTTCCTTCTCCGCGGGCTCCAAGAAGCAGAGCTTGCTGCCAGGACGGCCTTTGCGCTCAGCGAAGGTGAAATCCATTCTCCTTATGAGAAGTATCTTCAGCCCACTGCGTACCGGCGCCCACCAAGTCCGGCCATGCGGCCCACACGCGATCTAATTATCAGTGAGCTCAAGCGGTCTAAGGAGCCATATCTCCACAAATACCAAAAGGACTCAGGGTCCGATACTGAAAGGTGGGTTTACGATGTGCCAATTTGGGTGGCCGTCGAGGCTCTGTCCTTTGGTACGTTGTCGAAAGCAATAAGCTTCCGAAACGACGACAACCAAGTTTACGCAACGACTTGTTCCATTCTTGGCGTAAAGAAACAATATTTAGCGCGCCAATTGCGCTCTTTTACATTCGTGAGAAATAAGTGCGCTCACTCAGCTCGGCTATGGAATAGTTTCGTTTTGGACCAACCTGCAGTATCCAATGCTACGAAGCGGCGTGCTGTGAAAGTTCTAGGTCAAAATTATGGCGAGAACTCACTACTGGCAGTAATTGTAGCCCTTGATAACTTTCTCTTTCTTACTAATTCGTGGGATGGATTTTTGGATGAGTATATGAAGCTGGTCGAACGAAATCCGGCTTTCCACCAAGGTATAGCGAATCCTCATCATTCATAGCCTCCTCGCTGTATGAACACGCAACGGTATTCCAGCCCTTGAGGGTGTCAGGAAGTTTGTGTGTGAGGCTCTGATCTAGAAGGAGTTTCACCGATAATGACTACGGTGTCACCGAAGAAAAACCATGACCCGGCGAGGGTCAACGAGATCAGCGAGAAGCTGATGGAAAATTCTGAAATCGCCAGCTTGATCAGCGAGTTGTCGAGCTCCGCTGATGATGCAAGCGAGCTGGTCAAAGGCCTGCTGCAAGCATCGATCAACGCTGGTCTTAAGGCGGAGATGGATGCGCACTTGGGCTACGGCCATTCCGACCGCAAAGCGAAATCCCAGGTCGAAACCACACAGGAGAATAATCACCGTAACGGGTCGTACACCAAGACCGTCAATTCTGGCTACGGCGCAGTTGAGGTGACCGTGCCCAGGGAACGGGCCGGCACGTTTACTCCCCGGATGGTGCCCAAGGGTGCACGTCGGCTCACAGAGCTCGACGACATGATTATCTCGCTCTACGCCGGCGGGATGACAGTGCGCGATATTCAGCACCATCTCGCAACCACCCTTGGGGTGGATATGAGCCCGGATACGATCAGCACCATTACCGATGCGGTCTTGGAAGAGGTCATGATCTGGCAAAACCGCCAGCTCGACGAGTTTTACCCGGTGATCTTCCTCGACGCCCTACGCGTGAAGATCCGTGACGACCACCGCGTGGTCAACAAGGCTTGCTACATGGCGGTTGGTGTCGACATGGACGGCATCAAACACATCCTGGGATTGTGGATCGCTGAAAATGAAGGCGCCGCATTCTGGGCATCGGTGTGCGCAGATCTGGCCAACCGCGGTGTCCAAGACGTGTTCATCGTGTGCTGTGACGGGCTCAAAGGCCTGCCAGAAGCCGTGGAGGCAACCTGGCCGAATTCCATGGTGCAGACCTGTATCGTGCACCTGATTCGAGCTGCGAACCGATGGGTGTCCTACCAGGACCGCAAAGCAGTCTCCCGCGCGCTGCGTGAGGTCTACACAGCCGCTAACGAGGACACCGCACGTGCCAGCCTGGATGCTTTCGAGGCCAGTGAACTTGGCCGGAAATACCCCCAGTCGGTCAAAGTCTGGCGCGACGCCTGGGAGCGGTTCGTACCGTTTCTGCAGTTCCCACCGGCGGCACGCCGGGTGCTCTACACCACCAACTCGATCGAATCGCTCAACGCCGAACTGCGTAAAGCTACCCGTAACCGGGGCCAATTCCCGAACGATACAGCCGCACTAAAGACGCTGTGGCTGATGATCTGCAACATCGAAGACAAGCGCGCCGCCCAGCGAGCGAAGAAAGCAAAGCGCAACATTGAGTGCAACGGCTATATTGAAGGAGCGAAAGCCACCGGGTGGAAACAAGCCATCAACCAACTAGCCGTGGCTTACCCCAACCGATTCGCGGATTACTTGTAAACCAAGCCTCCGCACACAAAGAATCGGACACTCTCCAGCCCTTTTCTTGCGACCCCAGACACACATTTATGTGGGATTGACCCCCGCCCCTAAAAGGGCTCTAAGCGAGAGTTCTCACCAGCAAAAACGACACCAAAATTCTGATAACCCGACCGAAAGAAATTAACATGTGGGTGTGACTAATAGATTCCGCCAACTCCCAGCCCCTGGCCCCGCGTGGGGAGGCAGCCTCATGGGCACCTCCATCGTCTCGCGCCTGCTCGTGGAAGAAGGCATGATGATCCTGGCCGGCATTTTTGCCGCCATCGCGTGCGTCATCTTTGTCGTTCTCACCGCGGGCTTCTTGCGCTACCGCCACCCCAGCTTTGAGCGCACCACTATGGCGGAGTGGTCGATGTTTTTCATCGGAATCTTGGCGCTCGGTGCCGCGCTTTCCGGTCTGACGGATATCCCTACATTCCGCCTCGTGGGCTTTTGGATCGGTGGCCCGGTTACGGTTATTACGTGGGCTATCCAGCTCACGCGCTTTGATGGCGAGCCGAAGTTCACCTGGGGCCTGCCGCTGGTCGGCCCTATGATTTCGGCTTCCGTTTCCGGTTGGCTAGCTAATGATTACGGCCCGCTCTACCACGTGATGGGTACGGTATTTTTCTTCATGTCCCTGGTGACGGCGGTGCCCACCTTCGCCCGCGTGTACTGGGCGGCATGGCACGGCAAGGTGGATTTCACGGGCGCGAAATCGGCCACCGCATGGGTCCCGTTAGGCGTGGTGGGCCAGTCCACCACGGCAATGCAGATTCTCTTCCCTGGCCCGGTATCCGTCTATTACGGCGTTACGGCGCTTATTATCGCCATTCCGCTGTCCATCTACGCGATGTTTACCTTCTATCCCAATGTGGCACGGTGGGTTCCGTACTCCCCGGCGTGGTGGTCCTGCACCTTCCCGCCAGGAACTGTGAGCATGGGCGGCCACCAGCTGGCATTGGTCAATGGCTCCGAGCTTATCGACGCCATTGCGCTCACCATCCCCGTCCTCCTCACCGCCCACTGGATGCTGTGCTCCACCCGCTTCCTTAGCTGGGTGTGGGAGGGAAGGAAGGAAACCGGCCCTGAAGAGCCACTCATTAAGACTGGGCCCAAAAGGTAGCAAGGAGGCGCAGCCACTATGCGAGACGCCAGCTTCGAACGAGGAAAGCGCCGCACACGCCGCCGCAGGCGTGAGGAGCGACCGCGGCGCGAGCACTGGAGCAGGGAATACGCAATCTATGCGGAAGATTCCTGGGGCATCGATGACTTGGGTCCCGAGGGCGGCGAGAATTCCGTGCGCGCCTATTCCGGCGGCCGCGCAGATGGTAATCGTCGCCGGCGCCGCTGATGCATAATAGCTCCCCTATCACCTTCATCGCTTGGTATCGCGCGAACCTGCCTGCGGTGAGGGACGTACTCGCTGGCCTGCAGCGAGACGGAATCTTCCTGCGCCGCGGCCACCTGCTCTTGGAGACGTCGTGGCTTGGCACAGGCGCGCGGGACTTCTACGCCACTGCCTGGCGCTGGGACGAAGAAGACTACCCGCTCTTTTATGACCTAGCCCGGCGCGGCAAGCTCTTGCTTACTATCAGCGATACCGTGATTTCCTGCGGCAGCAAAGACGACATTGCCGATGCGCGCGATGGCATTGCACAAGAACTCATCGCCGCCCAGAATCCGCAGCAATTGAGCGGGCTGCTTGCCGACGCCGCAGAAGACTAACCCTACAGTCCCGGTCGTTCGCTGCGCTTCATCCAGCCCATGCGTGGGGCAAAGCCGCGGGGATGCTTCATCTGCGCTACGGCGTCGGCAATCATGAGGCGGTGGCGGCGGGAGACGCTATCGGGGAGCTTTGCCACGGAGAACCACCCTGCCTCGGTATTTTCTTCATCGCTAATGACCGGCTCTGCGCCATCGGCTACTGATACGCGCAGCGCGGTTCCCATAAAGGTGCACTCATCACCGTTGGGGTAGGTCACTGGCCCGGACTGCCCCACGCCCAATAGCGCTTCCACCTTGGCGTCGAGGCCGACTTCCTCTTTGACTTCTCGCAGCGCGGTGGTAGTAATTTCCTCGCCTGGCTCGCAGATTCCTTCCACCGGGGTCCACGTACCGTTATCGGAACGCTTTACTAGGAGCACGGAAGGGACTTCCCACAGCGCGGCGTCTGCCGGCACATCGCGGATGATGATGGCGCTGCAAGCCGGCACAAAGATCTGATCATGGCCAATCTTTTCGCGCAGCTGAACAATAAAATCTGGAGTCGGCATGCCACCTAGCGTAGACCAGTGCGGCGCACTTAGCCCATGGGGCCCAAGACCTCTTTAGCTAGAAGCTGAATATCGGTGGCCAGCGTGAAAGACAGCTCCATGTCCGTTGACGTGGTTTGGCAGGTGTGGCCTTCTTCGAGGTGCTGCGTCGTTCCGGAAACCACGCCCACGATGGTTTGTTTTCCTTCTACTTCGCCATACACCGGACCACCGGAGTCGCCATTGGTGCTGCATACGCGCGCCCTAGCGGCGAGCGAATCACGCTGGAGTCCCTCCGAGTTCAGCTGCGCCATCACTGCATCATGGGAAAGCGTGCCGCAGGTCTCATCGGTCACGCGGCCAAGCTTGCACACCTGATGTGGCAGGTGAGCCAGGGAGGTGGCAACGCTATTGTCTACCGCCCCGGGGACATAGTACTCAGCCTTGCCGGTTACCTCGATAAAGGCCACATCGAGGTCGTGGCTGTCGTCGGAATAGAAATCAGAGTAGATGACCTCGCCGATAGGTTCGGCGGGGTAGCTAAAGTCGCCGTCGGCGGTTCCGGCCCAGACCTTATCGCCGGGTTTGCCGCAATGGGAAGCGGTAACGGCGATCGTGCGGGCGTCGGCAAGCGTAAATGACCATGCCGCGGTACAAGACTGGTAGTTGAAGTAGGCACCCGGCCGCGGTTCATCGCCGGAGAGATCCAAGGCGGTGCCCGGAGCGAGCGGCGCCGTGGCCGGGGAATAGGACTCATTGGGAATGAGGTTTTTATAAGACAGGGCGGAGAAACTTGGTTCTTCCCCACCCCGCACCGGGCTGCAGGCCGCAAGGAACGCGGCCGTGCACGCTACAAAGACGCTAGTTGCTCTCCGCGCCCGCATCACCGGCATTGTCCTTGTTCTGCTCTTCCGCATCCATCTCCGCCTGGGCTTTGAGATCGCGGATGAACTTTTCCGGATCAAACTCGGTGTAGTGTTCTGGGCCGGCAAAATTTTCTAGGGCCATGGTCTAAACCTCCGTTTTCTGAATCGACGTGGTGATGTAATCCTTGACCGCCGCGGCATTATTGGGCAAGTCCTTGACGTGCCGCTCAGTATCGAGGATGCCGGCAAAGCGCTCGGGCGGCTCAGGGGCAGAGCCGATGGCTTCTGTGATGGTCTCGGCAAACTTCACCGGCAGCGCGGTCTCCAGACACACGATTGGAGTCTTTACCCCCTCGCGCTGTGCGCCACGAGCCACCTTGATGCCGTCGGCCGTGTGCGGATCCGCCAGGTAATCAAAGCGCTCGTGTACGTCCTTGATGGTGGCTAGGCGATCGGCATGGCTGGAGGAACCGGACAGGAAACCATAGTCCTCGCGGGCAGCAGCAATCTTGTCGTGGTCGAGGCTAAAGCCGCCCTCTTTCACCTTGGTGCCGAATAGTTCCGCGGTTTCGGCTGCATCGCGGCCGAGCAAGTCGAACGCAAAGCGCTCAAAATTCGAGGCGCGCGAGATATCCATGGACGGCGAAGAGGTTGCCATGGTCTCTGCGGCTGGACGCGGCCGGTAGTTTCCGGTGCGGAAGAACTCATCCAGCACATCATTTTCATTGGTAGCCACGATAAGACGATCAATGGGAAGGCCCATCTGGCGAGCGATGTGGCCGGCACAGATATCGCCAAAGTTACCGGTGGGAACGCTAAAGGAAACTTTCTGATCGGCGGTTTCGGTGACCTTGAGCCAGCAGGAGATGTAGTAGACCACCTGGGCCATCAGCCGTGCCCAGTTAATGGAATTGACCGCGCCAATGCGGTAGGCGGCCTTAAAGTCAGCATCTCCCGATACCGCCTTGACCACATCCTGGCAATCATCGAAAACGCCATCTAGAGCGATGTTGAAGATATTCGGGTCATCCAGCCCAAACATCTGCGCCTGCTGGAAGGCCGTCATTCGGCCGGCCGGGGTGAGCATAAAGACGCGAATCCCGTGGCGCCCGCGCATCGCATACTCTGCAGAGGACCCCGTATCGCCGGAGGTGGCGCCCAAAATATTGAGGGTCTCACCGCGGCGGGCGAGCTCATACTCAAAGAGCTCACCCAAAAGCTGCATGGCCATGTCCTTAAATGCCGCAGTTGGCCCTTCGGATAGATGGCCGATGAAAAGGCCCTCGCCTAATTCGGTGACGGGAACAATTTCCGGGTCCGCAAACTTGGGGCTGGTATAGGCGCGGGCGGCGATTTCCTCGATGTCTTGCGCTGGAATATCGTCAATGAAAAGCTTAAGTACCTCGGCCGCAAGTGCCGCGTAGCCTTTATCCGCTAGGAGCCTGCGCCATGAATTTAAAGTGGCGGAATCTAGCTGTGGGTAGCTCTCCGGCAGGTATAAACCGCCATCGGGGGCAAGCCCGCCGAGGAGAATATCTGCAAAAGATGCGGGCTGACGAGCGGTATCGCGGGTCGAAATGTACTTCACAAAAAGAATCTTAGTAGTTAAGGCGTAAGGTATCAGCCATGTCGCAGCCGAATCCCAGAGAAGTCATTACCACTCAGGCTTTAGGCATTTGGGTAGCCGCCATGGCGGTCTACCTCGTAGCGATTACCGGCCGTACCTCTTTTGGTGTGGCCGGTTTGGATGCCATTGAGCGCTTCGATGTCGATGCCGGCCGTATCGCGGTCTTTACCTCTGTGCAGTTGGGCGTGTATGCCCTAGCCCAAATCCCCACCGGCATCTTGATTGATAAATTTGGCCCGCGTCTCCTCCTCGTGGTCGGCGCGGTCATTATGGGTGTGGGCCAGGTGGTCCTGGGCTTTACCACCAGCTATGGCGTAGCCATTGCCGCGCGCGTGCTCATCGGCGCAGGCGATGCCACGGCCTTTCTCTCCGTGATGCGCATCCTGCCCTATTGGTTCCCGCTGCACCGCACCCCCATGTTCACCCAGGTGACGTCGTCGTTAGGGCAGATGGGTCAGTTCATTTCCGCGGTGCCCTTCCTATGGTTGCTGGGTGCGGCCGGATGGACCGCTGCCTTCGTCACCCTTGGCGCGGTAGGCATCCTGGTAGCCATCGCCGCCATCGTGGCGGTGGCAGACTCACCAGAGAAGTTGGGGATTATTCCCACGGAGAAGGAACCACCCAACTCGCAGGCCACCAGCATCCCGGCCCGCTTGAAAACGGTATTCCGCTCCCCAGTGGCCTGGCAGGCTTACTTCATCCACTACATTGGCATGCTCCCGCTCATCGTCTTTGTCATGCTCTGGGGCATGCCCATGATGACCCAGGGCATGGAGATATCCAAGGCCAAGTCCAGCCTGGTGCTCACCTTGCTAGCGGTATTCTTGGTCTTCGTCGGCCCCTTGCACGGCAAAATTTCTTCCCGCGCGCAGCGTGTCCGCCCGTGGCTTAGCCTCGGGTTTGTCGCGGTTCACGTACTTGCGTGGTTGCTGTTCTTTGCCTTTGGCACCGAGCGCGGTTTGGCCGCCATTTTGGTGGTGTCTTTCATTACTGCGCTCTGCACGCCAACGGCCAACTATGGCTTCGATATCGTGCGTGAACGCATGGACCGCTCCGTGGTGGCCACAGCTACGGGCTTGGGAAACATGGGCGGATTTACCTCCGGCATGTTGGGCGCGCAGCTCTTTGGCATGGTGTTGGACCACTCCTCCGACGCCCCCAATTATTCTATGCCGGATTTCACTGCCGCCGCGGCTGCGGTGCTAGCTGTGTGGGTAGTAGGCATGATTGGTGTGGTCATCACTCACTTCCTTCGCCGTCGCGCGGGCGAAGACGGGCCTTCTGTCACCATCGTGGAGGTTTCCTAGAAACCGTCGGGTATTTACTCCGGGTTGAGGATAAAGCGAACGGTTCCCTCAGGGTCCGCCAAAAGCTCCCGGGTAGCCGCCACGGCTTCCGCTTCGTCGAAGGCGATGCGTTCAAAGCCAGTATCGTTGAGCTCCACAATGTCCGCACCAGGGCAGGCCAGAAGAATCGGCGAGTGCGTGGCAATAATGACCTGTGCGCCGCGGTCAACCGCTTGGGCAATTTCCGCTACCAGGGCCAGCTGGCGGATAACGGACAGCCCAGATTCTGGCTCATCAAGGATGTACACACCTTGGCCATTGATGTGCTCATAGAGCAGGTCAAAGACGGATTGCCCGTGCGAGCGGCGGGACAAATCCACGTTCTGAGAAAGAGTCGAACGACCACCACGTTCGGCCGCTGAATCCCCACGTCCAATCAAGTACTCGTGCTTTTCGGCGCGCAGGAAATAGGCACGCTGGATCACTTCCTCCGTATCGCAGCGAATGGGGCTGCGAGGAACGATTTCATCTGGGTCATCCATGCGGCCGCCCGCAGGTGAACAGCCCAAATCACTAGCTACGCCAGCGAGCAAGCTCGATTTGCCAATGCCGTTTTCTCCTACAAAGACGGTGACGGGGCTTCGCAGCTTGAAGCTGCCCAAATCAGCTAAATAGTCGAAGATGGGCAGCTCGGCGCGGTAGTCATCAGGATTAAACTTCAGGCTTAGGGCATCAACCAGCATGGGCCCTAGGTTAATTCAGTTCATCGAGTACGCGCAGCGCATCTTCCTGCGCTGCCGCCGCGCCAAAGTTTTTCAGGTGGCCACCCAAATCGTCGGCCGGAACTGATTGAGCGATGTTATCGGCCGGCACGGTATTGACGGCATAAGCCACCCCTACCCCGCCGGTGATGGGGATGGCAATGGCGGCGAGTACTCCCACCGCGGTCGACAGCGTGGTCTTGAAAGTCATAGTCTCCTCCAGAGGCTTTGGCCCCGAGCACCTTGCCCGTTACCAATTTGTGATGTTTTACCTTAGGAAGAGTTACTGCCAACGCCATGCCGCTTAGCTGCGGGTTGCCTGAATTTTCGCGCCCAGTTCGCGAGGAAATAAATGGCTAGTTTGCCGGGTAGCTCTCGGCTACGATGCCATCGCTAGCCGGCATCACAAGTCCCCGCTCAAAGGCGACGAGGACTGCCTTTTCGTCAGATTCGCTGATGTCACCAGACTCCACCGCACTGTTGAGCTCGCGCTCGAGGTAGACGCGCACATCGGATTTTCCGTTTTCCGTCTGGGTAATATCCCGCGGGACGGAATTGAGCGGGATGCCCAGCGCCTTCGCCAGGGAGGTCACGCGGTTGGCGTCGGTGGAATCATCGGCCATGATGTCACCATTGACCTGTGCGGGCATGTCTTCTTGAACTACGCCACCGGCCACGGCCTCGCCCACCGTCTTCGTCCCCTTGGGGGGATTATCGCGGTTGGTTGCCCACACCCCGACAGCGATGGCCACGATGACGGCCACGGCTACAAAGGCCCACAGGTAGATGAGCTTATGTCGATACACTCCGCTGATTTTAGCCATGGTAACCAGCGCTATCGCCGAAGGAACCGTAGTCATTGCCGCGAGGGTTCTCGCCGCGATCATTGAGGGCGTCGATGATGGAGCGGATGGTGGCCTCCCCTATGCGGTCGGCGCGCCCCCACGAGCGAGGGGCCTGGCGAGAATTGTGCGGTGCTGATTCTGGGCGCGGCGGCACTGGCTTTTCCTCCCGAGGCGTGGAGACCTCGATGGTCAATGTGGTGCCGTCAAGGTGGAGGACGTCACCGTCGCGCACGCCCGCAGCACGCGCTGCAGAAAGCAGCGCGGATAATTCGCCTACCGTGGCGTTGTCCACATCGAGTTGCAGCTTAAAAGACATAACTAGCCAGTCCTTTCTTATTCCCATCCCACTTTAGAGTCCAAAAGTGCAAAAAGTAAGGCCGTGGTGCGCACAACGGGGACTTTCAAGGCTAACTCTAAGAATGCTCGAAGGATTCCTCCTCGCCCCAAAAGACCTCATCTACAACCTTCCGGGCATGGCGGGTAAGTTTCAGATAGTTCTCTAGAAACTCTTGGTTCTCCTCCGGCGGCCAGCCAGCGGCACCGGCCACCTGGGCCAGCTGCGGGCCGGGCCCGGGCAACTGGTCCACGCGCTTGCCGCGCACGAGCACCAGTGCATTGCGGGCGTCGGTAGCCATAAGCCAGGCGTCGCGCAGGTCCGAGACCTGCTCGGCAGACAGGATTGCGTTTTCCTCTAAGGCATCGAGCACACGCAGCGTGGACGGATCGTGCAGCTGGGCATACTCGTGAGCATGCATCATGGTCAGGAGCTGCACAGTCCATTCAATATCTGAGAGCGCACCGCGCCCCAGCTTGGTATGAGTATTGCGGTCCGCGCCGCGTGGGAGGCGCTCATTGTCCACGCGCGCCTTCATGCGCCGGATATCGCGAATGGTCGAGGCTCTCGCGCCGCCTTCTGGGTAGCGGAAGCTATCTACCATGGATATAAATCGCTCGCCTACTTCCCTATCGCCAGCCACGAAGGCCGCGCGCAACAAAGCCTGCAGCTCCCAAGACTCGCCCCACTCGCGGTAGTAACGCTCATAGGAGGAGATGGTGCGCGCCACCGCACCAGAGCGGCCCTCTGGGCGCAGGCCCAAATCGACGTCCAGCGGCGGATCGCCCGAAGGCTTAGACAGGCGGCGCCGAAGCTTATCGACGATCCCGATAGCCCACTTCACAGCCTCCCCTTCCGCACCAGAGTCATCGGCCGGTTCGCTAGGTTCTGCCACCACAAGCACGTCCGCATCTGAGCCAAATCCCAGCTCCATGCCTCCCAAGCGGCCCATGCCAATGACGGCGATGCGCGCTGGCGGCTCCGCGCCCTCGTTAGCCAGGCGCCACGCGCGCACCTCGGCGCGAAGTGCAGCCTCAAGGACGGCATCCCAAATTGTGGATAGCTCATGACATACCTGCTTGACCGGCATAAAGCCCAGCAAATCCGCACTGGCGATGCGGGCCAGCTCCACTCGGCGCAACGAGCGCGCCACCGCCACTGCTTTATCCGGGTCGGCGTGGCGCTTGCTGGAATTGACCAGCGCCTTGGAAACCTGTTCGGGCTTGGTTTCTAGCAATTTGGGGCCAGTGGCGCCGTCGGAAAGCTGCTTGACCGAATCCGGCGCGCTAATAATCAGATCAGAGGTAAACGGCGAGGTACCCAGAATGTGCATGAGCCGCTGGCCCACAATTCCTTCATCGCGCAGCATGCGCAAGAACCACGACCTATCGTTCGCGGCCTCCGAGAGTTTGCGATAGTTCAACAGGCCCATGTCGGGGTCTGCGGTATCAGCCAGCCATTCCATCAAGGTTGGTAGCAAAATCGCTTGGATGCGTGCCTTGCGCGAGGTTCCCGCCGCCAGGGAAGTCAGGTGCTCGAATGCACGCTCGGGGTGGTTATAACCCAGCGCGGCCAGCTGCAGCTTGGCGGCCTCCGGCGAAAGCTTGAGCTCATCGGCGGACATGGTGACCACGGAATTAAGCAGCGGCCGGTAAAACAGGCGCGAGTGCAGCTCGGAGATCCGCAGGCGGATTCGGCGCAGGTGCGACAGCATGCGCTCGGCCGCCGACTTGGTGCCCTGCGGATAAAAGCCGGCGATGCGCGCCAGCCACTTCATCCCCTCTTCATCGTCCTTTTCCGGAAGCGTGTGCGTGCGGCGGAAGCGCTCCAATTGCAGGCGGTGCTCGAGCAGGCGCAGAAATTCATAGGCTTCAATGAGTTGGGTGCCGTCCTCGCGGCCGACGTACCCCGCTGAAATCAGCGCCTCCAGCGCCTCCACCGTGGAAAGCGCTCGCAGCGTCTCATCGGAGCGTCCGTGCACCAATTGCAAGAGCTGGACAGCAAATTCGATATCGCGCAGGCCGCCCACGCCCAACTTGAGCTCGCGGTGCTTGAGCTCTGCGGGAACATTGGCCAACACTCGGCGGCGCATGGCCTGTACGTCCTCAACAAAAGACTCGCGCTGCGACGCCGTCCACACCATCGGGCGAATCTGGTCCAAATAGTCCTGGCCTAGTGGGAGGTAGCCCGTCATAGCGCGCGCTTTAAGGAGCGCCTGAAATTCCCACGTCTCCGCCCACCGTTTGTAGTAGGCCACGTGGGATTCCAAGGTGCGCACCAAGGCTCCCGATTTTCCTTCGGGTCGCAGGTTCGCATCCACCTCGAAAAAGGTGGTGGATCCAATGCGATTAAACTCCGCCGCCAGCCGCGTGGCCCTAGGGGTTGCCTCGCTGCCAACGAAGATGACGTCCACATCGGAGATATAGTTGAGCTCTCCTGCGCCACACTTGCCCATTGCCATGACTGCCAGCTGTGCATCCAAGGGGTCATCACCGTAGATGGTGCGCACAGCGCAGGCAAGGGAGGCGGTTAAGGCGGCGTCGGCAAGCGCGGTGGTCAGCGCCGTAATCTGGCGGAACCCTACCTCCGGCTGCAGCCTGGTCTGGCCCTTGCGTGAATGAAAGGTGCCCGCCACATCGCAGGCGGCAATGCGCATCATCAAAGTGCGGTAGGTCGTGCGCAGCGCCTGCTTATGCTCCCCCTCGCCGGCGCGGTAAGTGCCCGCCGCGCTCAGGTCCTCGCGCGCCGGATCGGGCCGATCCAAGTCGTGAGCAAAGTCCGCAGGCTGAGCATCGACGGCACCAAGCAAACTTTGCAGCATCTCTTCAGACTGCGGAAGGGGTTTTTCTAGTTCTCGCCACAGCTCAGGGTGCGCCGCGAGGTGATCGCCAAAGGCGGTCGAGGCCCCCAGTAGTGCGAAGAGGCGCACGCGCAGAGTTTCATTGGAACGCACGGCATCATCGAGCTCAGGGGCTTGTTCATAGATGCGGATCAGGTTATTGAGCGCCAGGTCAGGGTCGCCCACGGCAGCGAGGGTCCACAACAGATCCGCAGATTCCGGATTCTTCCATCCCAGCTGCTCAATATCCTGCGCAGCATGCGGGCGGGTAAGACCTAGTGTGGCCGGTGAAGGCACAGCAGCAGGACGCATTTTTCTCCTAGAAGTTCAGGTTATTGCGCAGTTCAAAGGTGGTGATTTGGCTCTGATAGTGATGCCACTCATCCCACTTGGAGCGCAGGAAGAACTCAAAGACGTGCTCGCCCAGGACTTCTGCCATGAACTCGGATTTTTCAAATTCTCGCAAGGCCTGATCCAGGCTGGTGGGTAGATCCTTATATCCCATCGCGCGGCGCTCGCGACGAGTGAGCTGGTGGACATCGTCCTCGGCCGGATCATCGAGCTCGTAGCCTTCGCGGATGCCTCGCAGGCCTGCTGCCAATAGCACCGCATAGCCCAGGTAGGGGTTCATCGAGGCATCAATGGAGCGGATTTCTACCCGGCGCGATTCTTCCTTGGTAAGCCGGTAGGTGGGAACGCGCACCAGCGCGGAGCGATTCGATACTCCCCAGGTGGCTGCGCCCGGCGCCTCGTTGCCGAACATCAAGCGCTTATAAGAATTGGTCCACTGATTCACAATCGCGGACATCTCCGTGGAGTGCTCCAGGATGCCGGCGATGAACTGGCGGCCGGTCTGGGACAAAGAGAATTCATCATCCGGATCGTGGAAGGCATTGGATTGGCCTTCAAAAAGGCTCAAGTGGGTGTGCATGCCAGAGCCCGGTAAATGTTCGAAGGGCTTAGGCATGAAGGTGGCGCGCACGTTGGAGTTGGTGGCCACCTGCTTGATCACGTGCCGGAAGGTCATGATGTTATCGGCCATGGTGAGCACGTCCGCATGGCGCAGATCAATTTCTTGCTGGCCCGGCGCGGTTTCGTGGTGGCTAAACTCCGTGGCGATTCCCAGCGATTCCAGCGCTAGCATCGCCTTCCTGCGGAAAAGCGGGGCGGTATCGTGCGTTGCTTGGTCGAAGTAACCGCCGTTATCCGTGGGCACCAAGTCGGTGAGTTCGCGGCCGCGCTCGAAGAGATAGAACTCGATTTCTGGTGAGGCCATGCAGGTAAACCCATCGTTAGCGGCCTCGGTGACCTGGCGGCGCAGGATATGGCGCGGGTCCACCATGGAGGGCTGGCCGTCTGGCTGTGCGATATCGCAAAACATGCGGGCCGATTGCAGGTCCGGCTCATCCATATCAAAGGGCAGAATCTGAAAGGTGGAGGGATCTGGCAGGGCGATAGTGTCAGACTCAGAGATGCGAGAAAAGCCCTCTACGGAAGAACCATCAAAGCCAACACCTTCTTCAAAGGCCGATTCCAGCTCGGACGGGCTCATGACCACGGATTTGAGGGCGCCCAAAATATCCGTAAACCACAGGCGGATAAAGCGGATATCGCGTTCCTCAACGGTGCGCAAGACAAATTCGTGTTGGCTATTCATGCTTTAAACCTTACCGGCTCTCCCCCGAGGGATGTGCAGTTCATGCGACAGTTTTTCCAGGGCGAAATGCGCAGGTCGCAAGAGTATCTAGGGGGTGGCCAGCGGGGGCTTTTCCGGCAGGAGCCAGCTTCCGCGCATGCTTTGCTAAGTGGGCAAGCGAACATACGTACACCTCTTAAAGGACGAATCTTTATGACCACCCACTGCGATGATCTTTCTGCTCACGTAATCGAACGCCTCATCACCGCCGCACAACAAGGCTGGGCGCCGGCGGACCTAGAACACGTCTTAGGTCCGCACGCCTACCCCATTATTTACCGTGCAAGCCCCCATGTGCCAGCGCGAATTACCTCCCCTGCGCTGCGCAAAGCATGGCTCCAGATGGCCCCTCCGCAGGAGAATTTCATTCCACGCGATAAGCTGCGTGCCATTATTAAAGAGCTCATTCACCTACCGAGGCTGCGCGATACCGAGCTTTTAGCCTCCGGCGAATCCTTGCGGGAGGACGGGCTTAGCGATAAGCAACGCAAGATCCGCGAAAAGGTGCTAGGCCTTTTGCGAAAAGCGGAATCTACCAGCTTTGAGCATGAGGCCGAGGTTCTCATCTCTAAGGCGCAGTCCCTGCAGCAGAAGTATCGCATCGAGGACCTCCTTACCTCCGAGCTACCTGATCTTATTTCCCACCGCGTGCACATCCACCCGCCGTATATCAAGCACCAGGTTTCCCTATTAAGCACTATCTCTGACGCCAATGGATGCACTACTCTCCTTATTCATGACAAGGGCTTGGCCTGTGTGATTGGCGCTCCTGCCGACGCCGCCCATTGCGCCGACCTTTTTGCCTCCCTCAACCGTCAATGCGATTGGTTCATGCGCAACGGTGACGGCGCAGAAATTGCCCGCGCTACGGGCTCTACCGCCGCCTATCGCCGTAGCTTCCGGCTCTCTTACGCCGCCCGCATCGGTGAATTGCTCACTCAAGCAAATGAGGATGGCATCGCAGATAACCTGCGGGAGTCCCAGTACTGCTCTCACCACGCAGAGACTGTAGCTACCCAAACCCTTCCGGCGTTGCAGGCGCGCACCGATCATGCCATCGAAACCCGCAATCGTCTCTTCCCCAACCTGACGGAAATGTCGCTTTCCATGACCAGCATGCACGGCATCAACGATGGTATTGCCGCTGCCGATAAATCTCACTTTGGCGGTGATGCTTCCGGGATTGGTTCGGTTCCAGAAATTACGCAGTAATTTTTGCCCTGCTCAAGGCCATTCTTCTCTCCCGTTCCCTGCTAGCGAACGGGGGCGAGGAGTGGCACCGCCTCGAGTGCTTAACGGGTAGGATCACCGGTGAGATTTATTTGGTCTAGAAAGTAAAAGGTACGTGAATGTCTACACAGTCTTTTCTCGAAGTTGAAGCGAAATTCTCCGTAGCCGAGTCCACTCAGCTCCCTGAACTGGCCCGCCTCGAGGGAGTTGACCACGTTGCAGACACGCGCCACCACGCGCTTTCTGCCATCTACTACGACACCGAAGACCTCCGCCTTACCCACGCAAAGGTCACCCTCCGCCGCCGCACCGGTGGCAATGATGATGGCTGGCATATCAAGATTCCTAGCGAGGCTGGCCGCACTGAAATCCACGCCGAGCTGGGAGAACCTGTAGATGGCCGCTACGAAGTACCTGAGGAACTTCTCCACCAGGTTCGCTCCATTATCCGCCACAACGAACTCACCCCGATTGCGCAGGTAGACAACAAGCGCACCGAGATGGTCCTAGCGGATGCCGATAATAAGCCGGTAGCAGAATTCTGCGATGACCACGTCACCGCCTTTTCCTTCCTTCCAGGTGGCCAGCAGCAGTCGTGGCGCGAGTGGGAAGTAGAGCTCGCCGGTGAGCTTCCTGGCACTGAGGAAGGTACGCAATTCATTCGCCGTGCCACTTCCTTGCTTATCGGTGCCGGTGCGCGCGTTTCTTCCTCCCCATCCAAGCTGAAGTCCGCCCTGGGTGATTCCTACGCCAACGCACCGCTGCCTCCAGCCCTGGTATCGCCGGATGTGGACCCAGACTCCCCTGCCGCGGCCGTCATCACCGCACTCCAAGCCAACCGCAACAAGCTAGTTGATTATGACCCTCGCGTGCGCCGCGATGAGTGGGACTCGGTTCACCAGATGCGTGTTGCCACCCGCGAACTGCGCAGCCACCTACAGACCTTCCACGGCATTGTTGTCGGCCCAGAAATCGACAAGATTGAAGCCGATCTCAAGGAGCTTGCCGGTATTTTGGGCGTTGCTCGCGATGCGGAAGTTGTGGAAGAGCGCTGGCAGAAGCTGCTGGAGTCCGAAGATTCTGACACCTTGGATGACTCCACCCGCGAGCACATTGCGCACGATATGGGCAACGCCTACCGCCGCGCGCACCGCCGCGTTATCGCAGCCCTGGATTCCGAGCGTTACCTCGAATTGCTGGAATCCCTGGACCGTCTTCTCGCTGATCCACCAACGGCCGATAAGCAACAAGAGTCCACCCCGGTAGCTAGCGAAGCGGAGGAGACGGAGGAGCAGTCCTCTGTGGAAGGGGACGCCGCTACCCCTACCGATTCCAGCGAGGACAGCGCGCCTGCTGCGGACAAGGCCGAAAAGAAGCCAGAGAAAAAGAAGTCCAAGGACAAGTCCGCTGACATGGACACCGTGATGGCGCAGCACCTTGAAAAGGCCTATAACAAGCTGGTCAAGCGCCATAAGAAGGCCGTGGAGAACTGGGATAACCAGGAATTGTCCCTGCACGAGCGCGAGGATTATTTCCACGATATGCGCAAGGCCGCAAAGAAGCTGCGCTATGCAGCTGAAGCAGCTGGTTCTGCCACCAACCTCAAGACCAAGCGCCTCTACAAGGCCTGCAAGCAGATGCAGTCGGTGCTCGGTGACTTCCAGGATTCCGTGACCTCGCGCGATAAGCTGCTCGAGTTGGCAGAGTCCGCTCGCCGTCGTGGGGAGAATACCTTTGGCTATGGCCTGCTCTACCAGCGCGAGCGAACCATTGGCCTGAAGGCTCTCGATGATTACGCCGAGTCTTTCAAAGACATCAAGGCCGCGTTTAAACCGCTGCGCAAGAAACTAAAGTAGCCGCGCTCCCCGGGTCGGCGCCGGGAAACACGGCTTTAAAAGAGATGGCTGGGAGTTAGTTACTTCCAGTCATCTTCTTCGTCTGCGGCATCTGCCGCATCATTGCGGGCTTGGGCAATTCCGATGGCGTTTTCTGCCTCTTCGCGGGTGTCATACGGGCCCATCCGATTTTCCCAGCCAGAGGTCTTGCCTTGGCTGACTTCCTTAGTGGTGGGATCAAAGAACCACTTCTGGTCTGCATCGCTCATGAAACTATCCTCTCAGTTGTTGCATCAGCGGCACCGGCTAAGTGCTGCCGCTGATATGGTTTGTGCCCACACTACCCACGCTGTCCCATTGATGCCCGCTAGAATGTGGGGCAGCACATTTTTTATACGATTCCATGTCGTATTCCCCGCCACCGCGCACATTGGTGGCGGGCGTTCGTTGCTTTAAACGCACCGCCGCGTGTGTGGGGCAACGAAGACTACTGGTCCCAGAACCTGGAAAAGGAGCTTTAGCACCCATGCCACTGTGGTCAACGCCTGCAGAGCCCGTAGCCGAGCGCGCCGCCCGAGCGCATACCGAACTCACGGGCAGCGCTCCAACGCATACCGCCAGCGCGCCGGCAACGTGGTCCCTCATTGGTGAACATATTGATCACTTCGGCGGCATTGTCGCCATGTGTGTGGGAAAGTTGCGCGCTGCAGCGTCGGTAAGCCCGCGCACCGACGGCGTGGTAGCCGTACATTTCCACCCAGCTCAGGGCGAGACTGCCCATGACTCGATTAGTCTGCAGGCGCTTGCAGAACTGGCAACGGCGCAACAGCCCGCCACGGATGCGGAAGGCCAGCCAGTTATTCCGCCGGCACCACAAGGTGGGTTGGCGGCCCGTGTGGGTGGCATTGTCCACACGATGATTAATCGTCAGTTGCTCTCCCGGGAAACGGCCGGTGCGGATATCACCATCGCCTCCGATATTCCAGAAAGTACGGGTTTGGGCGCGGATGCCGCTGCGGACGTCGCGGTGGCGCTAGCGCTCATGGGCGCGGATGCGGACCTCGATGCACCGTTGAGGGCCCGGGTGGCGGATGTCTGCACCCAGGCCGTTTCTACCTTCGCAGCGCGGCCGCCGCTGCGCGCACGCCACAGCGCTGCGCTGCGCAGCACGGGTGAGGGCGTGTGCATCATGGACTATGCCGATGGTTCTGTCACCCACGCCCCACATGTGGTGGGCCGCGAGATGTCCGCCTTTGCGGTAGCGGTGCCCGAAGATTTTTCCGCGCAGGAGGAAAAGGCCATCGCCGATATCCGCCAGCGCCAGCGCTTTATCGATGATGCCTGCCACTCCTTTGGCACCGATTCGCTGCGCCTGCTTCCCGACGCCCAACAGCGCGTCCTCGACTGGCTCAAGGCCGTGCACAAGGTCTACGGCGAGGAAGGCCGCCCGAGCATCAGCGCCGCCACGGAGTGGATGGCCTTTTATGAGGAAGAAACTGAGCGCGTAGAAAAGTTTGCGCGCTGCCTGCGCTCGCACCGCGGCGCGGAGCTCTTCCCTATCCTGTTGCAGTCGCAGTCTTCCTTGGCCAATATCTACGGCTTGGATTCGGCAGAAAAACTTGCCGAATTGGTCACGGTTCGCGGTGCCGTTGCGGGTCGCTCGGCGCATGCCGGTACCTCCAACGCGGTCATCGCTTATGTTCCGGCGAAAAGCGCGCACAATTTTGCAGCTGACTTGGCTGAAGACGGACTGCTCGTCGTCGAGCTGCAGCCAGGCGAGGCCGCCCGCGGCGAAGGCTAGGAGCCCTGCCGGCTAGTCGGCCGGCCAGGCAAAAAGAACCTCGCGTGAATCGGTATCCGCCGTCACCAGCGAGACAGTGGTTTCACTGCCGGTTTCCGGTGCGCCCACGCATTGGGCGAAGACGGGTGGCTCCGGAACGAAAATCCGTGCCTTGTCCCGCTTCGGGTCCCCGCGGACCACGGTGGCCGGAAAATTAGTCCCGAGCCAAGGTCGCAGCACGGTCGCCTCAGTCAGGTTCAGGCAGGCCTTATCCACTTGGGAGGCGAGCTGCGAGGTCGAACGCATCGCACCGATGATCTCCGTGGCGCCGCCTGTTACCCACTCGGGAACCTCATAATCGCCGCATAGCGCTAGGCATACTTCCGTGGCGAACCTATCGGAAAGGCGCCGCAGCGGCGCGGTGACGTGGGCATAGTAGCCACCAATACCGGCGTGCACCTGCGCTTCCTGCTCGCCTAGCCAGGCATAGTCGGCTCCGCGCAAAAGGCTTTGGGCTTCGCGCATGACGGCCATGCCGCGCGGGGAATCAGCGTCGACGGTGAGGAGGAATTGGGGAATGGGGGCGTCGCCAAGCGTAAAGCCTAGGGCCTGAGCCTCGGCGCGAAGTTGGCGCTCATGCTCCGGCTCGGCCGCGGGCAGGGTGCGCAAGAAGCCCACACCAGCTTCCTGCATGAGGCGCCCAGCGCACATGCCGGCCAACAGGGAAATTTCGGAGTTATAGTCCATGACCTCATAGCGCGGCTCGATGATGAGCTCAAAGGTACCGTCGTCATTTTCCACCACGCGCTGGGAGGGCAGGCGCAAGGAAATGGCCTCGCGGCGCAGGGAAGATTCCTGGCGCAGCCGGCCGACCACCGGCAGCAGCGCGATGGATGGGTGGAGGTTGCCGGCCGCGAGGTCCGCGTGCGCGCCTTCATAATCCAGGCGTGCCTGGGAATAAATGAGCGCGCGCTCGACGTGGAAGGACTCCACCTCGCCGTTGCCATCCAAGTCAAAGGTCCACAACACGGCCGGCTTATCGGTGCCAGGCAACAGCGAGGCTCGGTCCTCGGAAAGCTCTGGCGGGTGCAGGCGCGCGGGTTCATCGGGAAGATAGATGGTCTGGCCGCGGCGGAAGGATTCGCGCTCTAACTCGCTGCCGGGCTCGATGAAAGCAGCAACGTCCGCGATGGCATAAAAGACGCGGTATCCGCCCTCGCGTTCTTCGATGTAGACTGCCTGATCCAAGTCCAGGGAGCCGGCGGGATCCAGGGTCACGAAGGGAATTTCGCGGGCGTCGCGGCGCGAGTCGGCGTATCGGTCCTGCGCGCGGGCGGCCTGGGCAGTGACCGCGGCCGGAAAATCGGTGGCTACCGAAAATTCTGTGGCAATGGCGCGGAAATCGAGCGGGGCGGCGTAGAGCTTCATGCCCACCACCATAAACGTAGTAGGGCGAATGAGTCGGCCTATAAGCCGGATTCTGTCTCATCGCGGCACTCCCTGGGAAGCACCGCGCGGTGAACATCCATCTAGACCAACCGTTGCCAGTTGGTTCCAGCAGCTACCTTCAGGCTCGAGCGAGCAGCCTTAAAACGCCTGATCGGGCCCCGCAACGTGGCGGGGCCGTGATGCCTTGCTCCCGGTGGGGTTTACCCAGCCACCGCCATCGCTGACGGTGCTGGTGCGCTCTTAACGCACCGTTTCACCCTTACCTTGTGGCTCCAACTTGGCCGAAACCAAGTGGAGGCACGAGGCGGTCTACTTTCTGTTGCACTTGCCCGCGGGTTTCCCCGGGTTGCCGTTAGCAACCACCGTGCTCTGTGGAGTCCGGACTTTCCTCGGCGCCCACGCGGCAGCACGTGGCTGCCCGTATGAAGCGACGCGATCACCCGGCCGGCTCATTCGCGTTCCTTATTCTAGCGCAGGCCTGCCAGGTGGCCCACATCGTTAAATCCGTGCACCATAGAGCCGCCTTCCCAGAACTCCACCTGCGAAATGGCAGCCAGGTCGAGGAAGAGATGCCCAAAGGTGGCAGGGCCGGCATCGAGCGCTTGGCGGATGAAAGACTTAATTGGGTTGACGTGACTGACCACCAACACGGTCTTGCCTGCGAAGCGCTCTTGGAGCTCCTTGCGGGTGGTGCGCACGCGGCGGTTGACCGCCTGCAGCGATTCGCCGCCCGGACAGGCGACGCTCGCATCGTGCAGCCATTCCTCGTGGAGTTCCGGATCGCGCTGGTGGGCCTCGGCCGCGGTCTTGCCTTCCCACGCACCGAAGTCCACCTCGATGAGGCCGTCGACCGTCTCTACCTCGATATCGCGGCCATTGGCCACGGCCGCCGCGGTCTCTTGGCAGCGGCGCAGGGGCGAGCAGACGATGGCGTCAAAGTCGGCGTCGGCAAGCGCCTGCGCAGCGGCGAGCGCCTGCTTTTGGCCAAGCTCGGTAAGGCCCGGATTGGCGCGGCCGGAGTATTGCTTGGCGGCCGACATCTCCGTCTGCCCGTGGCGAAGCAAGATAAAGCGGGTGGTAGGTCCGCGGTCCCCCAGCCAATCGGTGGGGTGCGGCGCGGTGGTGTCCTGCTCCGCGGCTGGGGCTGGCTCGGCGCCTTCTTCACCGGCAACGATGCCTTCCGGGTGCCCGGCGGCCGCGGCATCCATGGCGTCATTAGACAGGGCGTCTGCCACCTTGTTTTTGGCGCGCGGCACCCAGTCCAGGCTGAAAGAGGAAAAGCCGTTGATGTATTCGCGGGCGCGCAGGGCCAGCTTCTGCATGTCAGGGTGCTTGATCTTCCAGCGGCCGTTGATTTGTTCCACCACCAACTTGGAATCCATGTGGAATTCCACCTCGGTAGCGCCCATCTCGGTGGCGGCTTCAAGGCCGCGCAGCAGGCCGTTGTACTCAGCGACGTTATTGGTGGACTTGGTGCCTACCACGTAGACAATTTCGCGCAGGATGCGCTGCCCGCTGCCGTCATAGATAACGGTGCCGGAACCGGCTACCCCGGGGTTGCCGCGGGATCCGCCATCGGCGTAGATGATGACCTTCATTAGACCAGGCGCACCAGGTAGGAGCCGCAATCGCCGCACTGCGGCAGCTCATCGGCCGGGGCATTGCGCACGGCGTTTTGCTCGGCCGGCGGCAAGACGATGAAGCAGCCGCCGCAGGCGCGGTTGGCCTTGAACTGGGCGGCACCTACGCCGTTTTCCTCGCGCTGGGTATCGTACTCGCTGAGCACTCCAGCGGGCAGTTGATCGCGCAGCTCGCCTATGCGCACGGCCGGGTCTTCTTGATTGGCGGCCGCTTCCTTAGCCGCCTCGGCCGCACGGCGCAGCTTTTCCAGCTTGCGCTCGGAATCAGAAACGCGCGCGCCGTGGACGTCTAGATTGGAACGCAGCGCGTGCACCTCGTTATGCGCCTCCTGCAGCTCGCTCATGAGGTCTGCGATGCGGGACTTGGCCGCGTAGAGATCGTGCTCTAGATCCTTGCGGGTTTCTGGGTCCACTGCGGCGCCAAGCTGGCGCTTGTCATCGCGCTCTCGCTGGCGCAGCTTGCGCTCATCGGCCTGGATGCGCAGGATTTCGGTCTCCATGTCATCGACGGCCATCTGTGCAGAACCGGAGGCATCGAGCAGGCGCTTGTGCTCCTCTTTGGCCTTGTCATACTCGGCTTGTTCCGGGATTTCCTTCTCAGCGCCATGGCCCTGCGAGCGTTCCAGGTTGGCCAGCTCCAGCAGTACCGGCTGTAGTTCTTGCGATAGTTTCACTTATGACTCCTTTGGGTGCGCAGAGATAGTCCACGGGTCGGTGCGCAGGCTAATAATTTCCGTATCCAGTTCTAAAGCATCCTCTACGATATCGCGCGCCTGGGCGGTCCACGGAAATTCGCTGGCCCAGTGGGCGGTATCGATAACGGCGGGGCCGCCGGCGCGCAGGTGCTCATCCACCGGGTGGTGGCGCAGATCCGAGGTGACGTACACGTCCACGCCTAGCTTCGCGGCCGCGGAGAGGAAAGAATCTCCCGAACCGGAAGACACGGCCACCGTGCGCACCTTCTGGTCCGGATCGCCGGCGGCGCGGATGCCCCAGGCGGTCTCCGGCAAGGCATTAGCCACCTGCTGGGTGAACTCGCGCAGGGTCATCTCCTGCGGCAGCTCTCCCACACGGCCCAGGCCGAGCGCGTTGTCCAGGTCCTGGTGGCCGGCCGTTTCCGTGATGTCATAGGCCGGCACCTCATAAGGGTGGGCGGTGTGCAGGGCCTTCAGCAAAGAGGAGCGAAGTGCGGCCGGGGCGACGAACTCGACGCGGATTTCCTCGCCGCGGTGCAGCGCACCGATCTCGCCCTCGGTGGGGTCAGCGCCCTCCTCCGGCTGGAATTGGCCCGTGCCGGCGATATCAAAGGAGCAGTGGGAGTAGGCACCGATGTGGCCCGCGCCGGCGTCGAAAAGCGCCTGCTTTACCTCCTCGGCCGCGGCAACCGGCACGTGCACGCCCCACTTATCCACGCCCTGCGGCTCCGGCACGATGGGCCGGCCGGGGTTGATGCCTACCAACTCCGCGAGCTTGTCGTTTACGCCCGGCCGCGCCTTATCCGCGTTGGTGTGGGCCGCAAAGAGGGCGACGCCATTGCTGACCAGCGTGTGCACTACCTTGCCCTTGGGCGTATCGGCCGCCACGGACTCCACCCCGCGCAAAAGCAACGGGTGGTGGACCACGAGCATGTCCGCGCCGAGCTCCACCGCGCGCTCGGCCACCGCCTGGGTGCAGTCCAAGGCAAAGGCCACCCGCTTTACCTCCGCGGCCGGATCGCCGCAGATAAGTCCCACGGCATCCCACTTTTCCGCCAGGTGCGGCGGATAGGCCTCATCGAGTACGCGGCGGACATCGCCCACGCTCACAGCGGACATAGAGGTGCTCCTTTATGCTCGTTTCATGGAATAGTTAGTACTGCTATATCCTATCTTCCGCACCACAGTACTATTCGCGCGAAGGGGTTTTCCGCATGACCGAATCCGATACCCGCTCCGGCCTTTACCTCGTTTTTGTCTGCACCGGAAATATCTGCCGCTCCCCCATGGCAGAAATCATCGTGCGCGATGAAATGGAAAAGGACATGCTAGACCTCGTTGCCACCGTAGATTCCTGCGGTCTGGGCGGCTGGCATGTGGGCCAGGGCGCGGACGAGCGCGCTATTGCCGAGCTGCGCCGCGGCGGCCACGATGGCGGTTCCCACCGCGCGGCAAAGCTGGGCGCCGAGCACATGGACGCTGATCTTTTCATTGCTATGGACAAGGGCCACCGCGAGGCCCTCATTGAGCACGGCATCGACCCCGACAAGATTCGCCTGATGCGCAGCTTCGACCCCAACTCCCCGGAGGACGCGGACGTGGCAGACCCGTATTACGGTTCCACCGCGGATTTCGAGACCACGCGCAAGAATATCGAGGCCGCCGTGCCTGGCCTGCTGGATTGGATTCGCGCTAACCGCGACTAAACTAGGCCCCATGCTAAAGACGTTCCTTAAGCCAGGTTGGGTTCTACTGCTGCTGTTCGTCGTGGCTTTTTCCTACCTCGCTTTTACCGTCCTTGCCCCGTGGCAGCTGGGCAAGGACGATGACATTGTGGAACGCAACGAGCTCATCACCCACGCCTATGAGGCTGATCCCCAGCCGGTGGAAGACCTCGTGGATGGCAATGGCGCCATCAAGGACGATGAGTGGTCCCGCGCCACCCTGCACGGCAAGTACATGCCGCAGGATGAGGTGCTACTGCGCCTGCGCCCGGTCGATTCCGGCCCGTCCTACCAATCCCTGGTGCCCTTCCGCACCGATTCCGGCCTGACCATCTTGGTCAACCGCGGCTGGGTCAAGGCCGGCGAGGCCAACGCCGTGCCGGATATCCCTGATGCTCCCTCGGGCGAGACCACGCTTACCGGCATGATCCGCGCCGACGAGGCCGAGCACCAGTCCGCCCCCATTAAGCAGGAGGGCTACCAGCAGGTCTACTCCATCCATACGGAGCAGATTGCCACGCTTATCGACGCCCCCTTGGCCCACGACTACATCCAACTCTCCGCCGACCAGCCCGGCGTGCTCAACGCCATGCCCATCCCGCAGCTCGACCGCGGCAACCACCTCTCCTACGGCTACCAGTGGATTGCCTTCGGCATCATGGCCCCGCTGGGCTTGGGCTACTTCGTGTGGTCCGAAATCCGTGAGCGTCGCCGCCTGCGCGAGGAGGAAGCAGCCCTCTCCGCCCTCGATGCCGATGCCTCAACTCCATCCGAGCCCGCGGACGCCTCCAGTGCAAGCTCCGCGCCAGTAGAAGCCCCGTCCCCTGCGACCTCCCGGCACGACGCCCACGCGGCCGCTGACGACGCCACCGATACCGCCACAGCCGTTCCCGCCGCGTCCTCCTCGCATGCCGCCAGCCGCCGCAATCGCTCGCGCTACGGCGACTCCAAGCCGGATCACTACGCCAAGCTGAACAAGCGCCGCCGCGAGCGCTACTAGGGCCTCTGCCTGCCTAGGCTATTTCTTGAACATCCGCCCAGGCCCCGAATCAGCCACGTTAATGCGTTATGCCCTCCCCTCTTGGGGCATAACGTGGCCACAAGTTGGCTATCGAGGCTTTAACTCCTTAACGCTGCCAGCCACCTAAGCCCACCAACACAAAATGTCGTTTAACTCGACACGCCGCAAAACAACACAAGCTGTCGTTTAGGCCTTAACCCTGTCGTGGCGTTGTCGTGGGTATATGAAAGAGCCCCTTTCCGGGTTAAGGGTCAAAAAGTGTGTCCGGAATCGCGGATTTTCACGGATTGACCTGTAGGTTTCCGGAAAGTATATGCTCCGGAAGCATATATCTAGCCCCCGACGGGAAATCCTCGGTGTGG